>CAYORY010000112.1:0-6734 GCA_964406435.1 uncultured Roseivirgaceae bacterium
CGGCTATCCGCAGAGGAAATAAAAAACCCCCTCACCGAAGCGAGAGGGTTACAGCACAAACCGTCACCATGAATGACGCGCCGTTTTATCTTTCAGCTCTCATTAGCTCTATGAGATAATCCGAATAAACATCTAAAGCCTGGAGTACTACGGCCTTGTATTTTGCTTCGTCCGCTTTTATGACAAAGGTGCCAGTGGTAATAGTGCTAAAAGTGAAAAGTCTTTTCATGCGCTCCGGCATTTTACCTTGATAAGTAGCTATGTCGGTGGCATAGTTTACCGGCACGTAAATGTTCTTTCCCAATGAAATAATGGATGCTTCGCCATACTTCCCTATCATGGTGAAATTCGTAGGCACCACGCCCAATCCCTCGGCTCCATTGAATGCTTCGATGGAAATTTGCGGAAGAACATTCGCTTCGGCAGAAGTAGTCTCAAATTCATACCCAGATCCATATCCCGCGCTTCTCCATCGTTTGGCATCAATATCGAATCGAGCAAAATCAATGTTGATGTCATAGGTTATGGCATTGCCCCCAAAGTCCTTACCGACTTTAGCAAGCGCACCCCAAATCCCGGGGTTACCTACTATAGGCTTCACATGTGGCCCCTTATTGGCGGTCATGATATCTATGTACCCAGTGGAGGGGTTGGACTTCTGCTTTTCGATGGCTTTTTCATTGACCTTTTCGTAATTGGATGTGCTGGTGATTTCATTCCAATCTTTCATCTCAATGCCCATTGAGGCTATTTTTTTGGCAAAAGATGCTGCAAACTCATCTGAAATTTCCTGAAGCGTTTCTTCAGAAACACCTTCTAGTATCGCCCATGCCTTGGCGGTTGTTCTATCCTGCCCTTTGCCTACATACCTCAAATCTGACGTGATGCTTTTGAAATGAATGGATCCTTTCACGATTCCGGCCACCTCGGAGTTCTTGATGAGCTTTGGAGAAGAAACATCGAAATCCTTCTTTAAGTCCAGAGATTCTATGTCCTTTCCTTGTTCACCGCCCCGCCCTTTTTGAGCCAATGCACCAGTCGCCAATACAAGCATCAGCATTACCAACGCCATTTGTCTTAATCTTTTCATAGTGTAATATTTTGCATCAAATATCGAAAGGGGAAACTGGACATGTAATCCGTACACGCCCCGAAATGGCATACCACGAAACCCTGACTTTCTAAATCAGATTGTTGGCGTAGGCATATTTGATGAGTCCCACCATGTTGTTGGTGCCTGTTTTACGGAAGATGTTCTTGCGGTGTGTCTCCACTGTTCGCTCGCTGATGAACAACTCCTCGGCAATCATTCGATTGGTGTATTCTTTGGAAATGAGTTTGAGGATTTCGCGCTCCCGATCGGTGAGCAATTTCTGCTCGCCCTCCCCGTGTAGCCCTTTCATCAGAAGCGTATTCACATCAGAGCTGAGGTAAATTTTGCCATTTTTTACTGCGTAGATGGCATTCGTGAGCTCATTATGTGAGTCCTTCTTAAGGACATAGCCATTGATGCCTTCTTTCAGAATTTCTTTGACCAAATGTCCTTCGTCGTGCATGCTGAGCACTATTATCTTAAGCTCGGGATACTTTCTCTTCACAATCCTGACGAGAGCCAGGCCGTCATCATCGGGTAGGTTATAGTCAGTGATCAGCAAATCAACATTGAGTCTGGTCAATTGATCGAGTGTGTCCCGAACCGTGGAAGCTGAGCCCACTACCTCCAGATCATCTTCTTCACCAATAATTTTCCTGAGACCGTCCAAAAGAATTTCATGGTCATCCGTAAGAAATATCCTCATTGCTCCTGTGCTGATGTTAGTACGGAAGAAAGATACGAAATTCATCCCTCAGTTTTTAGTTTCAAAGAAAGGTGAGAGGTCAAATGAACTCAATACCAAACAGATGGTATATTGTGGCTTAGATGATGAGAAAGACTTTAAAAATTTTACTTGTGTTGGTTCTTCCGTTCATTGGGGGAATGACTGCTCTTTACTTCACTGTTCGCATGAGTTTGCCGGATGGCAAGGAAGGGGAAGAGGCCGAGCGAGTGGCGGATAAAATGCTTGAAGCCGTAGGGTACGAGGAGTACAAACAACTAGAAAAAATCAGCTGGACGTTTCGTGGGGTAAATCACCATGAGTGGGACAAAACTGAGAGGACGGTTAAATCCAGCTTTGACGGCAATGAGGTGATTTTGAATTTCAAAACAGGCGAGCACAAAGTCCTGAATACAGCCGGAACAGCCTCTAATGACGAGCTTATCACTCAGGCCATTGGGCATTTTTACAACGACTCTTTTTGGCTGGTCGCTCCGTTCAAAATTCGTGACAAAGGCGTAACTCGAAAGCTAGTGGAGACGGACGATGGACGCGGGTTATTGGTCACGTACCATTCGGGTGGAGTCACTCCGGGTGATAGCTATCTATGGGTTTTGGATGATACCTATCGACCAAAGTACTGGAGGATTTGGACCAGCAATGTTCCGATACCGGGAATGAAATTTGAATGGAGTGATTGGGAAGATTACAGGGGAGCAATGCTCTCGGTAACTCACCCCGCCTTCGGGCCGCTTTCCATCGACATCACTGATCTTGCAGTGCAATAGTTTCTGCTTCTACCTTTGATGAATTTACCTGATTATCCAATCCTATATTAAGAATTAAGGCGCTTCCTCTGGAGCCGAGTGAGGAGTCCACTTCAATCTCAGCATTCAACAGATTGGCCCTGGAGGTCATGTTTCTCCAGCCATTTCCTTTTCCTTGCTTTAGTATTTCAGGATCGAATCCTGCCCCATCGTCTTCGATGAGCAGCGTGATCTCTTCGTCATCTTTGGTGATCTGAATGGTGATCTTTTCGGCTTCAGAATACTTCAGATTGTTATTCACCCATTCCTGAGTGATTCGATAGAGCGAAATCTCCTGCAACTCACTCAATCGCTCGTCTAGTCCAAAAATATTGACCTCCACTCGTTTGACGCCCGTGGCGTTGATGCGGGAGGCAAACTCCGACAGGGCAGCCGACAGTCCCTGCTTGATCAGTGTCTGCGGCATGAGGTCGAAACAGATATTGCGCAGTTCGCGATGCATCTCATCGATCACCTCGGAGGAGGTCTTGAATACTATTTCCCTTTCCTCCTTGCTTTTTCCTGTGGAGATGGACTTGAGGTTCAGATTTAGTGTGGAGATCAGCTGCCCAAACCCATCGTGCAAGTCACGCGCGAACCGGTTTCGTTCTTTTTCCTGAGAGGAAATGATGGCGTTCATCTCGGCTTCACGTGCCCTTCTCTTTTCTTCTTCCAGAAGCTGACGATTTTTCCATTTGAGTCGGCTTCTGCCCTGGATGCCTATGATCATAATCAACAAGATAGCACCTCCAAGAAATACTAACAACATGTTTTTTCTTTTGAGCTCTGCCCCTTGCTCAATTATCTCCTTTTCCTTTTTTTCGGTTTGATACTGCACTTCCAAATTCGCCAATTGCTCACTTTTTCGCTCATTGAAAAGACTATCACGAAGAGCTACATGCATTTTGAAGTACTCATAAGCATTGGCCGTGTTTCCCAAATTTTCTTGAACCTCTGCTAATTTGCTGAGAATATATTGTCTAAAATCCCGGTAGTTCGTTTTATTGGCCACAGTCAATGCGGTCAAAAAATAGGGTTCGGCTTGCTTTGGCTTACCTGCCTGGATTAACATCTCCCCTATATTGTTTTGCACAATTGCATAACCAGTCTCATCCCCAATAAGCCTTTTATATTTTCCAGCCAGTAGAAAATATTGCTCAGCAGCTTCAAAATCTTGAAGCTCAGAGGAAACCATCCCTAGATTATCGTAATTGTAGCTAAGACCTATAGTGTCATTCGCTTGCTCTTTAAAATCGGTTGAGCGAAGGAAATAGGCCAACGCCTCATTTGGCCTTTCGGTCTGCAAATACACAAGACCAATGTTATTTAAACTATTCCCTTGCCCTATTAAATCATTGACTGATTGAGCCTTAACCAACCCTTGTTGGAAATAATCCAGAGCCAATTCCATAAATCCCTGTTTCTTTTGAAGGGTCCCGATCAAATTCAAAATCTCCACCGCCTTAGCTGAATTTCCAGCGGACTCACTGAATTCCAAAGCCTTCTGATAATACCTAAGCGATTCTTCATAATCTCCAAGGCAGTAGTTGGTGGCACCTAATTGAAAATCAAGATCGGCAGTTTGTGCATCTGAGAGCCTCGTACTATCCCTAAGAATGGATTTAGCAATAACCAAGGCACTATCACAGCTGATTCCGCGAGCAATCGGAATATTCAAAATCAAAGAGTCATACTTTGAATTTTGAGAACGAACTATTTGCGATGAAAGGGCAATAAAGATTAGATAGTACAAGAATCTCATGATTTGGCAATAGAATTAATCAAACATGACAAAATCCTTTCAATTTTAACTCATCCTACGGAAATCATTTTGAGAATATCAAAACTCCAATATTGTCTTTTCGATGATGTCGCAGCATTCGTGAAGTTGCTCTTCTGTCATCACCAAAGGAGGGGCGAAGCGAATGATATTTCCATGGGTGGGTTTCGCAAGGAGCCCATTCTCCTTCATTTTCACGCAAATGTCCCAAGCCGTGCTGCTGTCTGCATGATCATTGATGACAATGGCATTGAGCAAGCCCTTTCCCCTTACCAATTTGATTCGATCGGTTTTCTTGATGAGGGCATTCATTCGTTCACGGAATACTTCCCCAAGTCTTCTGGCATTCTGAGCCAATTTCTCTTCTTTGACCACTTCAAGTGCCGCCATTGCTACTGCACAGGCCAGCGGATTCCCGCCGAAAGTCGAGCCATGCGAACCCGGGGTGATTACGTCCATCACGTCATTATCGGCAAGTACCGCTGAGACCGGATACACTCCACCCGATAAGGCTTTGCCAAGAATCAGAATATCTGGTCGGCTGTAAGTCGCGGGCTGTCTCTCACAGTCTCCTTCACAGGTGCAGTTTCCGCACGCGCGTATCAAGCTTCCCGTTCTCGCTATTCCGGTTTGGATTTCATCGGCGATAAAAAGGGCATTATGCTCATTGCATAGTTTTTGAATACTTCTGAGATAGCCCTGGTTAGGAACCATCACCCCCGCCTCACCCTGAATCGGTTCCACGAGAACACCAACGACATTATTGTGAGCCTCCAGCGCATCGCGCACTGCATCAATGTCATTATAAGCAACTTTCAAAAATCCTTTGGTGAACGGGCCGAAGTTCTTACGAGCGTCATTGTCACTGCTGAAGGAAATGATCGTGGTGGTTCGTCCATGGAAGTTCTGATCAAACACGAGAATGAGTCCTTCGTTTTCTTCCACTCCCTTCTTCTCATACCCCCATTTTCTACAAATCTTTATCGCCGTTTCCACAGCTTCGGCACCCGAATTCATGGGCAGCACTTTGTCAAAACCGAAGTACTCGGACATGTACTTTTCATACTTCCCCAGCTCGGAATTATAAAATGCTCGTGACGTAAGCGTCAATTTCTCAGCTTGTGTCTTGAGCGCCTCAATAATTTTTGGATGACAATGACCCTGGTTAACTGCGGAATAGGACGATAAGAAATCGAAATATTGCTTTCCTTCCACATCCCACACGAATACCCCCTCGCCTCTCTCAAGAACTACGGGTAGCGGATGGTAATTGTGGGCACCATACTTATCTTCCAATTGCATTAAATCTGTGCTAGTCATTGTCATTTCCTCCATAGGTTTGCATTTCAATCTTTCGACATACAAGGTTACAGATTTAGGCCATGAGCACCAATGAAGACACAGGAAAAGACCAAGAACTCTACTACATGGAGAATGGTCTGATTGTTTTTACTGAGGCCTATCATAAGCGCCGGGGCTTTTGTTGTGGCCGAAAATGCCGTCACTGCCCTTTTGATCATGAAAATGTGAAAGGAAGAAAGAAAGATTAGCTCAGAGCCACCTTGAGCGAGTCGATGACCTTCTTACTGTTTCCAACAAAAATCTGATCATCCACTATAAATACCGGACGTTTCAAAAAGGTGTATTCCTCGCTGATTAGTTTTCGGTAGTCCTCCCCACTGAGATCCTTATCAGCTAATCCCATAGAACGAAACTTCAGTGCCCTACGCGAAAAAAGCGATTCATAGGTGCCCGATCGCTCCTTCATTTCATCTACCTCCTCTAGCGTAATTGCCTCCGATTTGATTTCTCGTCTTTCGAAATCATCGAGCAATGCGCCAAGGTCTTTCATGATTCTGGTGCAGGTATCGCAGGTGGCGAGGTAGTAGGCTTTTTTCATTCAGCTAAAGTAGGATTGGAATTTGTCCTCGTCACAAAAGAGGAAGATTTCTCCTTCTTTGAAATGTCAAAAAAAGACAATTATTCACCCCTTGACCATAAGGTAGAGATAATATTCAATCTAATCCTGCCCAAGCCATTGCCTTAGGCACCTTTGTTCATCTCCAAAGAATATCTACCGCAGAGTAAATGAGGAAACAGAGAAAGACATTAGGCCATTTCCTCGCAGTGAGAATTCCTTCAAGTCATTCCGTAGGAATCTTTGGTGACCGGTACTGGTAGGCTCTTATCTATACTAAAACCCAACTATCCCCCTCATCTTCTCGGCAATCTTCTCCACGCTCGGCACAACAGATTCCATCAGTGGAACATTGTGAGGAAGAGGGATGTCCGGCATGGCAAGTCGCTCAACTGGAGCATCTAAGAAGCTGA
>CAYORY010000113.1:0-6609 GCA_964406435.1 uncultured Roseivirgaceae bacterium
TCGTTAGCTCAGCTGGTAGAGCATCTCCCTTTTAAGGAGAGGGTCCTGGGTTCGAATCCCAGACGAATCACCAGAGCAGCCCCGAGTACAAACTACTTGGGGTTTTTTATTGCCCTGATTTACTTAAAATCCATCGCTATGCTCCTAAGTCGGTGGCTCAAGGAGATCGAATGTAGGTCAGAGCAAATCAATAATTTATCGCACCAGGCCAATAACTCAGCACATCACTTTGAAGCAAAGAGCACAATAAAACAGCAAGTACGGGCTATGTCTGGATCACTCCAACATTCATAGGCCGCTCGATCGGGGCATGATTTGCTGCTTCAATTCCTATTGATATAAGTCTTCTGGTTTCGCCCGGATCGATGACACCATCCACCCAAAGGCGCGATGCGGCATAGTATGGACTGAGCTTTTCATCGTAGGATTTCTGGATTTCTGCCAGATGTTTCTCCTGATCCTCTTCACTTAACTTTTCCCCCTTTGATTTCAGTGTGGACATTTTGATTTGAAGCAACGTTTTACCTGCTGCCGCTCCACTCATTACGGCAATCTGGGCCGTAGGCCAGGCAAAAATGAGCCTTGGGTCATACGCTTTGCCGCACATCGCATAATTGCCCGCCCCGTAGGAGCTGCCTAGCACAATGCTGAACTTGGGCACGACAGAATTCGAAACTGCATTCACCATTTTCGCTCCGTCCTTTATGATACCTCCATGCTCTGATCGACTCCCCACCATGAACCCGTTCACGTCGTGAAGGAACACGAGAGGTATTTTTCTTTGGTTGCAATTCATAATGAACCGAGCCGCTTTGTCTGCCGAATCAGAGTAAATCACACCACCCAATTGCATCTCTCCCTTCTTGGTTTTCACGACCTGTCGTTGGTTAGCCACAATACCTACGCTCCATCCATCGATGCGCGCATACCCACACAGGATGGTCTTCCCATAGAGCTCTTTGTACTGATCAAATTCACCACCATCCACTAGGCTTTTGATGACGTTCACCATATCGAAAGCAACATTCCTATTCGTTGGAAAATGACCGTAAATGCCATCCGGATTTTCAGGTGCTTGTGGAATGGATCGGTTGAATCCTGCCGAGTCAGGCGCTCCCATTCTATCAAAAATTGCTTTGATTTCGTCCAGACAGGTTTTGTCGTCGGCACATTTATTATCGGTGACACCTGATATTTCACAGTGTGTGGTAGCTCCGCCGAGGGTTTCATTGTCCACATCCTCACCCACAGCTGATTTCACCAGGTAACTCCCTCCAAGAAAAACTGAACCAGTGCCATCTACAATGAGCGCCTCGTCCGACATGATCGGCAAATACGCCCCTCCTGCCACGCAACTTCCCATGATGGCCGCTATCTGCACAATCCCCATAGAGGACATCACAGCATTGTTTCTGAACTGTCTGCCGAAATGTTCTTTGTCAGGAAATATCTCGTCTTGCATGGGGAGGAAAACCCCGGCACTATCTACGAGATAGATGATCGGCAATTTATTTTCTATTGAAATTTCCTGCGCACGAAGGTTTTTCTTGGCCGTCATTGGAAACCATGCCCCGGCCTTCACCGTGGCATCATTGGCCACCACCACGCAAAGTCTTCCCGATACTCTGCCGATCCCGGTCACGACTCCCGCAGAAGGGCAACCTCCCCACTCCTCGTACATACCATCAGCAGCAAATGCACCGATCTCCACAAAATCATTAGGGTCGTCCAACAAATACTCAATTCGCTCACGAGCGGTGAGCTTGCCTTTGGCATGGTGAGCGTCAATTTTCTGTTGTCCTCCGCCAAGTTTCACTTTGGCCAGCCGGCGGTTGAGTGCCGACACGAGCTGCTTGTTTTCGTCCTTTGTCTTGTTGAATTTGATGTCCATGGGTTGTTGTTGTGAGCATCAAAGAAAACGAAATTCGATCAAGTCGTTACTCTCCTTTCAGCCCTTCAAGCTTTTTGTTCTTCCTTCCCAGAGGCGCCATGAAATCTTTGGGGTAGTTGTTGAAATGAATCAGCAACTTGTCGAGATCAATCATTGCCCGATTCAGATTTTGGTAAAGCGAATCCTCTGACATCAGCTTGCCCAAGGTACCATTGGAATTGGTGAGGGAATCGAGTGTGCGATTTACATTTTGAAGAAGGGCATTAGAATTGGCAATGGTTGCCTTCAATTCAGAGTTTTTCAATGAATCAGAAACGGCCTCCATGTTTTTCATAGTAGCCCCCAATGGGAGCATGTCCTGTCTCAGCTGTGTAGTGAGCCGATTGGTTGCCACGAAGATGGAATCAATGCGCTGATTATTTCTTTTCAAAGCGCTCGTCACTTCCACCACCATTTTGTTCACATTGCCCACGGTGATGTTGATGGTGTCCCCAAAACCTTCCATTCCCAGAAGGATTTCGTTGATTCGTCGAATCGTAATCTGGAGATTGTCGGTAATTGGTTTAGCACTTTCGAGAATTTCAGACAGCCCCTCATCCACTTTGGCAATAAGGGTATCACCCGGAGCGAAGTATGCCCCTCCACTTTTGTCTTGAAGGACAATTATCTCACCCCCAAGGAAACCAGCACTTGACAACTCCGCGACAGTGGAATCACCAAGCAAAATGTCGCCCTGTAGGTCCATCTCCACTATGATTTCCTGATCTATCTGATTGAAATCAATGTTGGAAACTCTCCCTACCTGAACTCCCTTGATGTTTACAGCGCTCCCGGGTGCAAGCCCGTTGATGTGGTCGTACACCACATAGAAGCGATTGGTTTTGGTGAGTACGTCGGTACCCTTGAGATAATTAAACCCGTAATAAAGTAGCACGCCGGCTACCAATGCAATAAGACCAACACGAAATTCTTTAGACACAGAAAAGTTGTTTGATTAGTTCGATGACTCCATTCTTTCCTTGTAAGATCGAACCGCCCTGTAGATACCCGAGGCGATATACACCTGATTCAATTTATCATTCAGTTCCAGCTCTTCCTTACTGTTGCTAAGATAGCCCGTTTCAACTAATACACTCGGCATGTTGGTATGCCAAAGCACCCAAAATGGGGCTTGTCTTACTCCTCGGCTATTTCTCCCCACACGCTGTTCCATTTGTTTTTCAATTTCCGATGCAAGAACAAGGCTGTTATTCAGATTGGCGCTTTCGTACAAATTGAACAAAATATACGATTCGTCAGATGTCGGATCAAACCCCTCGTATTTTGTCTGATCTTTCTCAAGAAGGATGACGCTATTCTCTCTCTTAGCCACCTCAAGGCTCCTACTAAGCTTATCAAGACCCATGACATAGGTTTCAGAACCGAATACCGACGTGTTGTGAAAAGCATTGCAGTGAATAGAGATGAAGAGGTCAGCTGCTTCCTTGTTGGCCATTTCTGATCGCTCTTCCAATTCTAAAAAAGAGTCATCATCCCGTGTGAAAATTACCTCCACATCACTCAGATTTTCTTCTATAATTCGACCTAACTCTAGTGCGATGGCCAATGCCACGTTCTTCTCCTTCGAAATCTTGCCGGAAGTGCCCGGATCATGGTCTCCGTGCCCAGCATCAATGACGATCCGTCGAACTTTATAAGAAGGGCCAACAGGGTGAAATGAGAGTAGAAATAGTATCGAAATGGGGATAAGAAGTACAATATTTCTCATGTCTGTTCGATGCTTATATGTAGCTAAAATGGGTAGCTTTACGCAAAATTGTCAATTTTCTGTCTAATATCTAAATCTAAAGCAGGCTTGAGGAGTTGTGCTTTTTTTATTTTTTGCTTTCTCGGCTGCTTTGTGCTGATTGGACAAACCAATCCTTCAACATCCTCACAAGATACGACGGCTCTTCCGATCCAACCAGTTTTAGGAGATTCCACATTGCGATCAGACACCACTTTGATGGCAGTTGATAGCATTCCGGCGATTGCCCGCAAGGACGATATTGAGACCACAGTCAACTACCATGCCCGCGATTCCATGTTCTTTGATCTAAAGAACCAGCGAATGACCATGTATGGCGACACACACATTGATTATGGTCTAATAAAACTGGATGCTGAGCGCACAGAAGTGGACTGGATCAAGAGAACCATAAAAGCTGATTTTGTGCGAGACAGCACGGGCAATACCCGCGGCAAGCCCGTTTTTACCGATCGGGGAAATGTCTATGAAACCACCGGAATCGTCTATGATTTTAAGTCAAGAAAGGCCAAAATATCAGGTGTAGTGACAGAGCAGGATGGTGCGATCATGCATGGAGCAAACGTGAAGAAAAATGAGGCGAATGAGATGTTCATCACGGGGGCGCTCTACACCACGTGCACTTTGGCTCATCCGCATTTCTTTATACAATCGAAAAACATAAAGGTGATACCCGGAAACAAAGTAGTCACAGGGCCTTTTCAACTAAAATTTAGGGAGGTTCCGACTCCATTAGCCGGGCCGTTCGGGATGTTTCCTCAACCAAAACAAAAGGCAAGCGGTATTCTGATGCCGGTATATGGAGAAGAAAGATTGAGGGGATTCTTCCTGAGAAATGGGGGGTACTACTTTGCTATCAATGATTATCTGGATTTACGGCTCACTGGTGACATTTACTCCAAGGGAGGGTACGGATTTCAGGTAAATAATACCTACTTCAAACGATATGGTTACCGTGGTGCATTCAATTACAGTTACACGAAAAACGTAATTGGCACCTTAGTAAATACTGCCGAGCAGGATTCCTATTGGATACGCTGGAACCATTCCCCGCAGAGCCAGGGGAATTCACGATTTTCTGCTGCCGTATCTATGGGAAGCACCTCATACAACGCCAATAACAACCTTGCGATCCAAGGGCAGCAAGGATTCCAGCAAAGTATCACCTCTACGTTTTCGTCCAACGTGAGCTATAGCAATAAACTCCAAGGGCTTCCGTATAGTTTGACGAGCAGTGCCCGGCTGAATCAGCAAGTGCAGACTGGCGAGGTAGATCTTTTGCTACCTGATGTGACCCTGAACATGACGAGGATTTACCCTCTCAGGAGTGTCGCAAAGTCATCCAATTCTCCACTGGCGAAGCTAAACTTCAGCCACACGTTTGCGGCCCGAAATGAACTGACCAATTCCCCGGTCGGGGATTTCAACTTTGATGTAGCAAACGCAACGGATGCAGACGATGAGGTGATTGATTTCAATACGGCCAATTGGGATGAAATCCAGAAGAGGTCAAAATTCGGAATGAGGCATTCACTGCCCATTTCTACATCTATGACGGTACTGAAGTATTTCACGCTCTCTCCCACATTCAACTATTCTGAAGTATGGTACGGTAAGGAATTGCAATTCACAGATTATGACGTGGATGCAGGTGGTGTGAGGGTAGATACCTTGAACACTTTCAGTAGAGCAGGTAGCTGGACGAGCAGTGCAGCTTTGAATACCCGGCTTTACGGATTGTACAATGTGGGGGCGCTTAATATTCAGGCAATTCGACATGTCGTCACTCCGTCGGTTTCATTCAGCTACAATCCCGATTTCAGCAGCACGAAGTACGGAGTGTACTCAGACGTGGTGATTGACTCACTAGGCAACACCCAAAGACTCTCTAAATACCAGGGGTTCAATTTTGGCTCACCGGCTGGATCTGAAAGCAAAACCATGTCCGTAGGCATCACAAATAATATTGAGATGAAAGTCCTTGACAAAAAAGACAGCACGGGCCAGACGTTCAAAAAAATCAAAATATTTGATAACCTCTCTGCAAATACGGGGTACAATTTTGCCGCAGATTCCTTCAGACTAAGCAATATTTCCCTTTCGGCCAGAACCAGCTTCCTGAAGGGAAAACTATCCATCAATACCACGGCCAATATAGATCCGTATGTGTACAAGTTCATTTCTATTAGGGAAAATGGCACAATCGAGCAAAGAAGACTGGATCGCTATGCCTGGAATAACGGCAAAGGACTTGGCCAGATAAGTAATTTCAGGGCAGCCATCAATCTCAACCTCCAGGGGAAATCCAAGTCCACGGCTTCTCGGGAAGTAGATAATCAGGCACAGAGGCAAAATCAGCAAGACCAGGCATCTATAGATCCATTTAGTGACCCGCTGTATCAGCAAGATGAAGAGCTACAGCAGGTGGTGGATCATATCAGAAATAACCCGGAGCAATACATAGACTTTAAGATACCCTGGAGTGTTCGTACCAATTATTCGTTTACCAGGCAAAAAACTGGCTTTCAATCTCCGACGGTGAGAAAGACCATGTCCTTTGGGGGGTCACTTGGTCTGACAGACAAAACGCAAATTACCTGGAGTTCAGGCTATGATTTCGAGAACAAGGAATTCACTACGACCAACATCAGTGTGCACAGAGACCTGCACTGCTGGGTCATGGATTTCAACTGGGTGCCTTTTGGCACCTATCAGTCCTACATGCTCTCGATCCGGGTGAAGGCTCAGATGCTTCAGGATTTGAAGGTTGAGAAACGGAGATCCAACTTTGATTTCTTCGGCGATAGCCAATTCTAACGGCACTTGGCCAACGCTTCTTTTAAGCGATCAAGAGTAGGAGGCTTCTGGATGAAGTCTACAAATTCTATATCGTAGTTCTGCATTACTTCTT
>CAYORY010000114.1:0-6589 GCA_964406435.1 uncultured Roseivirgaceae bacterium
TGTGTAAACTTCACTTTCATAATGGCCAATATCCAGAATATTTATTCGATTTTCAGATTCAAAAAAGTCATGATATTTAAAATCTGAGGATACAAATACATCGGCTCCCTGACCGATCGCCTGCTTCAAAAGAAAGGATCCGGACCCGCCACACACTGCCACTGTTTCTATCATTTTTTCAAGAGGATGGGTGTGCTTCACCACTCGTAGATTCATGTTATTCTTCACTTTGGCCACAAATGAATCAAAGGTCATCGGAGAAGGAAGCTTACCTATAAGGCCCGAGCCCACTTCCTGATTCACATTGCGCAAGCTGCTGATGTAAAACGCCACTTCCTCATACGGGTGAGCACGCTGAAGTGCTTGCAGAGTCTGAGATTCCAAATGTGATGGCAAAATGACTTCTATTCTGAGTTCCTCTACTTGTTCTGGCTCACCTGTTTTGCCAATTGTGGGACTAGCAGAGCCACCAGGTGTGAATGACCCAGTGCCTCTCACCTGGAAGCTGCAATTTCCATATTCACCAATTTGCCCGGCCCCTGCGGAGTGAAGTGCATTTAGTACTTCATCGACATTGGATGGAGGGACGAATGTGACAAGTTTGGATAGATTTCCTGATTTTGGCGCCAGTATTCTGGTATCCTCCAAGTTAATTTTTTCGGCGATTTTAGAGTTAACCCCAGTTGCTACATTGTCCAAATTGGTATGAAGTGCATAAATGGCAATATCATTTTTGATCGCATTGGTTACGCATCTTTCCACCCAATGATCAGAAGTAATTTTCTTTAATCCCTTAAAAATCAGCGGATGATGAGCCACAATCATTTGATGGCCATTTGCAATGGCCTCATCGATCACGGCTTCTGTCACATCCAGAGTGATGAGCACGTCTTGCACGGATTGATTGGCATCACCGACTAAGAGTCCACAGTTATCGTAACTTTCCTGATAGGCCTTAGGAGCCCACTCCTCAAGAGCGCTTGTTATATCTTTGACCTTCATAGTATCTTCAATGAATTGGTGGCAATTTCTGCTTTTCCCTATTGCAATAATATATGATATCGTTACCAGATGTCGTAACTGGCTGTTTGATATCGGCATATTCAAGGGACATTCTTTTCCAAATGTTTTCACCGTTTCGGTTGGCAATCTAGCGGCCGGTGGTACAGGAAAGACACCAATGGTGGAGTACCTCATTCGATTTGGACTTAATCATGGTTGGCAGATTGCTACGCTAAGCAGGGGGTACGGTAGAAAGTCCAAGGGCGTGGTGGTAGGTGATGATTATTCTACACCTCAGGATCTTGGAGATGAATCATTCGGCTACTTGGAGCAATTCGGAGCTTCCATCAAGGTGGTGGTTGCAGAGGCGAGAGTGGTGGGCATGCAGCAAATCATCAATACATTTCCGGAGGTGAATGTTGTCATTCTTGATGATGCATTTCAGCACAGGCATGTGAAGCCCGATTTCAGCATACTCCTTACTACTTTCAAGAAACCCTTTTGGAAAGATTTTATCCTTCCTTCAGGAACATTGCGAGAGGCTGGACTTGGACACAAAAGAGCCGATCACATGTTGGTTACAAAATGCCCACAAGTCATCTCAGAAGAATTTGTCGGTAGCGTTCAAAAAAGGCTGCCTGACTCCTCGATTGGGTTTACTACCGTAAGTTATGGCACGTACATTTCAGTGGCTGGGGATGAAAAGGAATCATTCGTAGGGGTGGCGGCCATAGCCAATAACGAAGAGTTCTTCGCTTATCTGAAAGCGCATTTTCGATTGGTTGATCAGATTGGCTTCCCCGATCATCATGATTTTTCATCGGAGGATGTTCAAAAAATCATTGACTTTTCAAATAATTTGAACGCTACAGTAGTTTGTACTTACAAAGATTTTGTGAAGCTCAAGGCACACGAAGAAATGGGAAAAATTTCCTGGGGTTATGTGCCCATCGAAGTGAGATTTCTCGATGGTGAAAAAGAATTTCAAGAAACATTGAAGGCTCGGCAGGGTTTACACAATATGGAATCTTAATTTTGTCCCGTGCGGAAAATATCCTCTCTGATTTTTATTTTGATAGCTGGCTATGCCCGAGCCCAAATAGTAGACGATAGCACGAGATTAGTTTACGGGCCCACCACCGTGGCATTCACTACCGAATTTCTGATTAAGAATAACTTCGATAACCGCTACCAGAATCCGGATACACTGGTCTATGAATTTGAAAAGTACAACAGGGTGGATGCCTCCGATAGAAGATACCAATCGCTGGGATTCATGGGGAGTGCGCTCTTTGATCTGGAATACGACCTGCCCAGCCATCCGGGGCGCACCATGGGCTTCTCAGGATATGACCACTATTTTAAAGAAATCAATTCAATAAGGTACTTCGACACCAAGTCACCCTTCATAGATATCGGTGTGATTTTGGGCGGAAACAATCGAAGCAAAATTGATTTCTCCTTTACCAGAAACATAAACCCCCACTGGAATGTTGGCTTTGACATTCATCGTATCACCGCGGATAAGCAAATAGGGGGAGAGGGACAAGGCGATCGAGCCACGGAAAGCTCCCTATTCGACATCTATGTGAATTATTTTAATGAAGAAAAGCCATACGGAATGGCCTTTAGCCTCACTTCATTGAACCATAGAGTGGCTGATATTGGGGGCGTTTTTGTAGAGGCCGAAGACCCCATTAGGGCTGATTTTTTTCAGTATCAGGACTCAGAAGTGTTCTTAGAAGATGCCTTTACAGGCAATGAAAGAAGGCGATTTCACCTCTACCACGAATTCAAACTGGGATCGGGATTTCAGTTGTATCATCAAGCGGATTATACGACCCAGGAAAACACTTTTTCGGATATTAACTCTGGTTCAAACGATCAATTTGAAATTTACTACCCTTTACTCGAAAGCAGTTCTGATACCATCCGAGAACAAACCACCTACTCGGCTTTTGAGAATGAGGCCGGACTGAAGGGAAATATTAAGGGGGCTTTTTACAGATTTTATCTGAAGCGTCGAGAACTTATTTATAATCCAACAGGATCGCTTGAATCCACCGCCAATGAAACGTACGCCGGAACCTATCTGCGATTTGCCTGGAAGGATAAATTCTCTGTCTCAGGAATTGGGGAATTGTCCAATGAAGGTGCCTATAGGCTGGAAGGTACGCTGGCCAGTGAGTTTGTAAACATCTCCTACGTTTCACAAAGAGCTTTGCAGAGTTTTCTGGTACAGTCTTATACCGGAAATCATCACAACTGGAGCAATAGTTTTGATCCCCAGTTTTCCAACCAACTATCCGCGCGGTTCAAATTTAATTTGAGTCGATTTGAAATAGCACCAGAGGGTAGCTTCTCCACGGTTTCGAACCTGGTTTATTTCGATGATAACCAACTACCCGTACAAGAAGAAAATGCTATTTTGCTATACAACGTTGGTGGCAGTTTGTCTTTCAACTTTCTGAGGATGAACGAGAACGAATATTTTAGAATGGAGAATAGGATTACAAATTTTCTTTATTCCCCCACAGGCACAGGCATCATTCGTTCGCCTGCTGTGCGGTACGCCGGAAGACTTTTCTGGAGAGGGCTGTGGTTTCAGGATGCTGTGCCAGTGGAGGTGGGAGCCGACCTCTACTACCGATCGGGCTATACCGCAAATCAATACGATCCTGTAGTCACCCAATACTACGTACAATCCGACATTCGGCTTCAGGAGTATTTGGCCGTCGATCTTTTCGTTAATATGAAAATCAGAAGCCTAAGAGCGTTCGTCAAATGGACGCACGTAAACCAACCGACCAATGACGGGTACATGGAGACGCCCAATTACCCCGGACAAAAGTCCATTACCGATATAGGTGTGCAATGGTTGTTTTTTGACTGATGAACGCCGAAAAAACCATACTTGGCCTCAGACTACCGAGTGACCCACGCTGGGTCAATATTGCAGAAAAACAAATTGAAGAAATTCTCATAGATCATGCATACTGTGAGCAAAAGGCAGCTTCTTCATGTATTTCGCTGATTATTCAGTTTCCCGATAAGAAGGAAATGGTGGCCGCACTCACACCTATTGTCGCTGAAGAATGGGAACATTTTGATCGGGTATTGAAAGAACTAACGAAAAGGGGGTTTGGTCTGGGTAAGGCACGAAAGGACGAATATGTCCATCAGTTGATGGGCGTGCTGAAAAAGGGTGGCACCAGGGATCAGCAACTAATCGAGAAACTACTGATGAATGCCTTGATAGAAGCGCGAAGCTGTGAGCGGTTCAAATTGCTCTGGAAAAATTTAGAAGATAAGGAGCTTCAGCAATTCTATTACGACCTTATGGTATCAGAGGCGGGCCACTATGTAAACTTCTTAGATCTCGCAAAAAAATACGCTCCGGAAGCGTATGTGAAGCAGCGATGGGCCGAATTTTTGGTCGCAGAAGCGGAGATAATAAAAAACTTGGAACCACGAGGCGACAGAATGCATTAAGGTCTAGTATATGTTACCATCAGGTTATCTAACTTTGTTCTTCACAGTTATCACATGAGTGATCCTATAAAGCATGAATGCGGTATTGCACTGCTTCGCCTGAGAAAACCCCTCCAGTTTTACGTTGATAAATACGGCCCAACCTTCGCGGCAAAAAAGATGTATCTGCTTATGCAGAAGCAGCACAACCGCGGACAAGACGGTGTAGGAGTGGCCAGCATCAAACTGGATTTAGCGCCGGGTTTCAGGTATATCAGCAGATACAGAACCATCGAAGGACAGCCCCTAGAGCGCATTTTCGGTAAGATCAATAAGAAGTACGAGAAGGCTCGGAAGATTGGAGGTGAGAATTATTTCAATGCCGAATGGCTAAAGGAAAACAACGCTTTCACCGGTGAGCTTTGGCTTGGACACCTGCGATACGGTACGCACGGGAAAAACAGTATAGAGAATTGTCATCCATTCTTAAGACAGAATAATTGGCGAAGTAGAAATCTGGTTTTAGCAGGTAATTTCAATATGACCAACGTGGACGAGCTTTTTGACAAGCTGGTCGAGCTGGGGCAGCACCCCAAGGAGCGAGTAGATACAGTGACAGTGATGGAAAAGATCGGTCATTTTCTTGATCTGGAAAACCAACGAATTTTTGACAAGCATAGGGGGATCCCTAACACTGAAATCACCGAGCGCATCGAAAGAGAACTCGATATGGTGAACGTCCTGAAAAGATCCTGCAGGGATTTCGATGGAGGGTACGCCATTGCAGGTCTGGTGGGGCATGGGGCGGCTTTTGTGGCCAGAGATCCGGTGGGCATTCGTCCGGCATTTTACTATGCTGATGATGAGGTCATCATCGTGGCAAGTGAGAAGCAGGCCATTAAGACAGCTACTAATTGTGACTACAATCAGATTCTGGAAGTGAACCCCGGACATGCACTCATTATTGAGAAATCCGGCGAATTCAGACAAGAACAATTCATCAAGCCCCAGGAGCGCAAATCGTGTAGTTTCGAGCGTATCTATTTTTCCAGAGGTACTGATCCCAACATTTATCAGGAAAGAAAACAACTTGGCCTGCAGTTGGTCCCTCATGTGCTGAAAGCGGTCAATTCTGATTTGAAAAACACCGTATTCTCATTTATTCCTAACACAGCCGAAACTTCCTTTCTTGGACTGGTGGGAGGCATGGAAGACTATCTCAGCGCCAAGAGAAAGGAAATTGTGTTGGAAAACAAGCCGGATAATTTTACTGTAGAAGAGATACTTTCCTTCAGGCCAAGGGTAGAAAAGCTCGTACTCAAGGACGCCAAACTAAGGACGTTCATTACCCGCGATGACGAGCGAGACGACCTGGTCTCTCATGTGTACGACACCACCTATGAGGTGATAAAAAAGGGAGTGGACAATCTAGTCATCGTCGATGATAGCATTGTGCGGGGAACTACTCTGGAGAAAAGTATATTGACTTTGCTCGACCGGCTAGGCCCCAAAAAAATCGTGATCGTCTCATCGGCTCCTCAGATAAGATTCCCTGATTGCTACGGAATCGATATGAGCAAAATGAAGGATTTTCTGGCGTTTAGAGCTGTACTTTCTTTGCTCAAAGAGCACAATAAAGAAGAATTACTGGATGTCGTCTTCGACAAATGTTTGGCCGCAGGCAGCACCATGAAGCAACCGAATCATGTAAAGGAATTGTATGAAGCTTTTACATATGAGCAAATTTCGGCCAAAATCACGGAGATAGTCCGACCAAAGGGAATGAAGGCCGAGTTGGAGGTTGTTTACCAAACGGTGGACGGATTGCATAAGGCCTGTCCGGATCATTTGGGAGATTGGTACTTCACAGGAGATTATCCCACACCTGGAGGCAACAGAGTGGTGAATCGTGCCTTTGTGAACTTCATGAAAGGGGTGGAGGTAAGGGCTTACTAAGTCTTCTGCTTCTTCTTCTTGGCTGCAGGAAACAGGATATTATTCAATATCAGACGATAGCCTGCCGAGTTAGGGTGGAGGTTCAAGTCCGTTGGCTGCTCATTCACGAAATGTTGATAATCCTCAGGGTCATGCCCGCCATAGAACGTCCAGAAGCCTT
>CAYORY010000115.1:0-6579 GCA_964406435.1 uncultured Roseivirgaceae bacterium
ATACTGGCTTTGGTAATGATGGAACCTTTGCTAACATGGAAGGTGACGAGTGGGTTGAAGGCCCGGCTTTGGGAGCTCCTTCGGAGGGTAGTGTTACAGAAGATTTCGAAACTTTAACAACTATTGGATACGATGGCGTAGTTAGTCTGCCTACAGGAGACTGGACATTTGCAGATGCCTTTGGTGAAGACTTTATCGTTAATTCAGGAGGAAGTTCGATAGGCCTGCAACAGGTAGCTAGCGGGACATTTATAACACCAGCCATCGACGGTGACGGAACGGACATTGAGTTCTTCTATGCTACCAATGGCGGTGAAGCACACTTTACAGTTTGGCAATCGGTTGATGGGGGAGGATATACCCAAATTGGAGGAGTTACAACCTCAACGGGCTCTTCATTTCAGCAGTACTCCACTACCTTAAATACAGGGCCAGGTTCGAATGTCAACATTCAACTAGTTTTCGATGGAGGAGGAAGCGATGGAGACTTGTTCATAGATGACTTCAAATTTGTCCCTGGTCAGGAAACTGGAGGAGAGGCTGACATCTTATTTAGTACCATTGGTCTTTCGCCAGTGTCTATAGCCCCGGGAGGCAGCAATGAGATATACAGGTTCCAAATGAATGTGAGCGGTGGGAATATCACCACCGAGGGATTTTATTTCTTGTTAGATGGATCGTTCGCTCCTACAGACTTTGAAACAAATGCTTTCGAGCTATTATACAACGTAGGACTTGATGATATTGGATTTGCCTCAAGCCTTGGCTTTAGCGATTATGATCCGGGAGGACCGATCCCTTCAGGGGGAATTGGTTGGTTGTTCAATGAAAATTTTAATGATGGATCAATCGTTTACTTCTACGTTGTTGCTGCGGTAAGTCCGGATGCTCAGGGCGGGAATAACTTTGGTATTACATTCCCTGATGTAGAGAATTTCGGTATTGCAGGATCAAACAATAAGATCGATGCAGGACTAAGCTCGGGTGCATCTATATCTATCGCCTCGCCGGCTTCTATCACAGTCGTATCTCCGAATGGAGGCGAACAAATCGAGCAGAACAGCACCATCACGGTATCATGGAACACCAGCGGGCTGAATGATTTAGACTTCCTGATTGTGGAGTATTCGCCAGATGGAGGTGTCAGTGAATGGTTCGAGATTGCCTCAGGAGCTGTCATTGATTTTAATGGTCAGGTACAATGGTTTACCAATGAAAACATAATTACGCAGGGAAGTGAGTATAAGATAAGAGTCAGAAATGCGGATATGTCTGTCTCAGATGAGTCCGATACTAATTTTGAAATTGTACCCTCCGTATCCCCCGCCACCGTGTCAGTACTTCAGCCAAATGGAGGCGAACAAATTCAGCAATTCTCAGAGTTTTCTATTCAGTTTAGTACCCAGGGAATCCTAGGCAATGAAATTTTGGATTTCGAGTTTTCTTCCGACAATGGCAGCAACTGGAGTTCTATCGGTTCCAATACGATAGAGAATATGAATGGAACCTACTATTGGTTTGTTGATGACGTATATCCAATAGGAACCGATAACCTAATCAGGATTGTACAAAATTCTGACCCTGGTGTATCTGACCAGAGTGATGCCACCTTTGAGATCACTCCACCACCTCCGCCATCATTACAAGTGTCCTATCCAAATGGTGGAGAGGTGATCGAGCAGAACTCTACTGTTAACATTTCTTGGGGTACGCAGAATTTAATAAGCCCTGAATTTGTAACCATTGAATACTCCGAAAATAGTGGAGCAGGGTATACAGTACTGGCCTCTGGAAATTACAGTGAATTTGCAGACCAATACTATCAATGGTTCGTGGATGCCGCAGTTCATCTTACTGGTACTGCCTATAGAATACGAGTGACCATTGACGCTATTTCTGATGAGTCCGATGCTGACTTTGAAATAACCACACCTACCAGCCCGGAATCCATCGAGATTCTGCAGCCAAATGGAGGAGAATTTTTGGTACAATACCAGACATATCCAATTTTGTTCAATACGACGGCACTTTCAGGAACCGAACTGCTCGACATAGAGTATTCTGATAATGGAGGAGGAAGCTGGAATCTAATTACTCAAAGTACAGTCGCGGCTCTTTCTGGCAGGTACGATTGGACACCAGATGATACCTACACACCAGGCTTTGATTATTTGATAAGGGTTGTGAAGAATTCTGATCCTGGAATTTTTGGGCAAAGTAACGACCCATTTGAATTGGCCGAAGGATCGCTCCCGACCATTCTTGATCTCCAGACAGTGTCTATGCCCAACGCTAACTTGGAAGCAGGATCGACCAATCAGCTTTATTATAAGCTGCGAATGAACGTAAGTCAGGAAAGTGCTACTATGGTAGGATTGTATGTGACCTTTTCTGGCACGTTCGATGAAACGGATTTCACGACAGAAGGCTTTAGGTTGTATGACAATGTAGGCTCGGACGATTTTAATGCCGCACTATCAGGAGAGTTTTTGTCCATTTCTTCTTACGATCCCGTAGGAGGAGGTGAGTTTGAATTTCCGGCCAAAAACGTCGCTCATTTCTTTACCAAGACATACAGTCCGGGTGATGAGGTCTACTTCTATTTTACCGCAGATATCAGCCCGAATGCCTCCGCAGGAAATACCTTCTCTGTGGATCCGTTTGACGTGGAGAATATAGGAACGGAGAACGATAGTGATAACAACGATGTGGGTCTTACCGCCGGCGCTACTTTCACTATCGAATCCGCTACACCTCAGTTAAACGTACTGTTCCCTAATGGAGGAGAGGTCTTTGAAGCAGGGGCTGAGGTGCAAATTGCCTGGGAAACCATTGCTATGGATGGGGCCGATAACCTTGAGATCAGCTGGAGTTCCAATGGTGGTACGACCTATACGCCTATTGTCAACAATACACTGGACGCTCTCGGAGGCTCGTTCAGTTGGACGGTTCCAAGCACTGCTGGTACTGGTAATTTCATCAGGATTGAGAACACTACTCTCAGTCTGGCAGATGAAAGCGATGCTCCTTTTGAAATAGCCATCGAGCTTATCCCATCCATTACTTTGGTATCACCAAATGGAGGAGAGTCCTTTGAACAGAATACAGATCAAACAATTTTTTATCAATATGAAAATCTAGATCCATCAGAGGTACTGATAGTAGAGTATTCGAATGACTTTGCCCTTACGTGGAACGTGTTCGCCACCGGCACTTTGGAGACATTAGGAAATGCCATTCCATGGTTCGTAGATGAAAACGATTTCATTGCTGGAAATGGATATTTCATTAGAATCTCTACTCAAAGTCAAAGTGCAAGTGACTTGTCGGATGCTCCTTTTGCCATTGTGACGCCTGCCGATGCAGCACTTGCCATATCTAGTCCAAATGGAGGAGAAGCAATCGAGCTGAATAGTACAGTGAGCATCACATGGACCGGAACCAATCTCCCTCAGGATGAAAATCTGATCATCGAATATTCAGAGAATAGTGGTGTCAATTTTTCAACTATAAAAACTGAAAGCGCAGGCACTTTAGAGACCACATGGTTTGTCGATGGAAACATTTACAACATCAACACTACTTCACGAATTAGGATCAGATCATCATTAAATACTGTCGTAGATGTATCGGATGCTGATTTTGAGATAATAGCTCCGACAGGAGCCGAGGATTTGCAGATTCTTAGCCCGAATGGAGGAGAACAAATCACTCAAAATACTACTTACCCGATAATATTCGAGACCGTAGGATTATCAGGAGATGACATATTGGAAATATTATACTCGGATGACAATGGAAGTATTTGGAATCAAGTAGTAGTCAATAATCTTTCTGAATTTGGAGGTACTTACGATTGGACTCCAGACGGTAGCTACCTGCCCGGAAACGAATACCTGATTAGAGTCAGAGACCTGAGCAACCCAACATTTGATGACCAGAGTGATTCTCCTTTCACTATCGTTCAGGAAGTGGTTACTCCACAAGTGACCTACGAAACGATCGGACTTACTGACGCATCGGTAACTGACAATGAGACGGTGCTTATTTACAAAATGAAAATGGATGTAGAAGGAGCAGATGTCACCCTCAACCAACTCTTCGTCGTTCTGGTGGGTAATTGGGACGAGCCGGATTTTGAGGCAAACTCTTTTGAACTGATCTACAACGAAACTAGTGACAATATAAGTGCGGATCAGGGAGCAAACAGTTTGGGCATTACCGGACTGGGAGGGCCCGAGCCAATACCCGGTGATGGTATTGGCTGGCAGTTCAGTAAAACCTTTGTAGAAGGTACAACCGTGTACTTCTATGTCACAGCTAAGATCAGCAACTCTCCGACTGACGGCAATGATTTTTCAATTGGAGATCCGAACTCTTCACAGTTCTTCTACGATGGAAGCGTCACAAGCATTTCCGAAGGGCTGACCGCCGGAGCACGGTTCACTATAAATGGAGGTACTGTTGTAGCAACCCCATCTGTACAAGCATCCAATATTCAGGTTGACCCGCTTTATGAAACAGCCGGCGTTTCGTGGACCTCTGGTTCCGGGCAGTCAAGGATTCTCGCAATTAAGGAAGGATCAGGAGGATTCCCAACCCTTTCGGATAACACCACCTATGGCGCGGGAGTGAGTTTGGGTAATGGATGGAAGGTAGTTTATAATGGCTCGGAGAATACCACTTCCATTGATCAACTGACAGAGGAAGCCGATTATAGCCTCGCGGTAATTGAGTACAATGGAAACACAGGTGATGAAAAATACAATCGAGCACTGACCACTAATAATCCTAAAAACTTCTCAACGCTTAACAGGCCAAATCTGACTTTGGATTTTGACGGGGTAAACGACCACTTGGAAATTCCATACTCTGTGAATTTAAACCTTGGTCGCACCTTCTCGGTGGAAGCTTACGTGAAACTTTCTGTGATCAACGACGATCTCAAGGTTATCGTCCAAAAAGGGTCAGCTGGCGGGCATAATTTCAGAATCATTGCCCTTGGTGACGACCTCTTTGTGTCCATCAATAATGGCTCAGACCCTGAGCTAAACACTACCGTGGCGGATGTGATGACCCTGAATGAATTTAAGCTGATAAGCGTCACCTATGATGGCACTACACTGAAGGTGTACGTGGATGGATCTTTGGTCGACCAAAAGCAAACTACCCTTGCCAGTAGCAGTTTCAACTTTGAAGAATCAACATTTGTCGGAATCAACCCAGATGGTGTTTCAGAACCATTTATCGGCCAGATTGATGAGCTTAGAATTTGGACGAACGTTCAAGGAGCGGATGACATAGCGAGCCATGCAGGCGATGAATTGACAGGTGAGGAATTCGGATTGGTGGCATACTACAGCTTCGATAAGGCAGGCATAGCTACTAATGGTGATCCTGTGGATAATACCGCCATTACCTCAGTCCCAAATGAAGCAGTCGTTTCGGTATCCCAAAATTTGAATGCAGTTCATAATGGGTTTGCCTTGATAGGAACGACCTCCAATTACGTAAGTTCAGATGCCTTCGAATTGGAAGTCACGACACCATTGACCCAGGCCTCCGGCCTTACCATTAGCAATGTGACCACTTCTAGTTCCGACATCAGTTGGACGAATGGTGATGGCGCTCGCAGGTTGGTACTTATGAAGCGAGGAACTAGCACAGGTCAGCCACCAGTGACTAATGGCACCTACTATGTAGCCAATGCAACTTTCAGAGATGGTGATCATGTAGGCGACAACTGGTATACTGTCTACAACGGGACCGGTACGGCCGTGACGGTTACAGGTCTTGATGATGGTGAGGATTACCGTGTGGCCGTGGTGGAAGCAAATGGACCTGCCGGATTCGATAAATACAAAAAGACCTTCGGTGAAGGAGTCAATATCGACAACTTCACGACTCAAGCAATTGAGCCATTTATAGCGTTCACGACGATACCCGTATCTGGCACTTCGATAAGACAATCCAAGGAGGATATTTTGATCTATAAGTTCAAAATGGAGGTAGATCAGGCAGCCGCTACTACCGTTCAGTTTGGTTTACTTCTGGACGGCAACACATCGGGAGCCGACTTCAAGACCAATGGATTGAAACTCTATCAATCAGTAGGGGCTGATATACTACCGAATTTCGAGGATGATCTTCCATTGGACGTGGCAAGTGTTGCTACCCCTATTCCGGGAGTTAATACGTTCAATTTCCAATTCGAACGAACCTATAATCCAGGCAATGAAGTTTATTTCTATGTCACGGCAGACATACGCTCAACGGCTGTAGCGGGAGACGACTTCCAGGTGCGTTTACCGGTGACAGCAAATCTGATTTTCGACTTTGGCACGAACGGCACGAAGGATCTTTCTGCACTTGTGGCTGGAGAGACATTTACGATCGAGGCTACACCAAATGTGATTAGCTCTACAGGAAACGCGGGTGTAGGTGTCATCTCCGATGAAATTGCTCCTGGTTCTGACGGCAACTGGATTTTCAAATGGGATGTAGCAATAGATCAACAAGTCAATATTTTCGATCTTCGACTGCCATATGAGGGTACATTGCTACCAACCGATGTGAAAA
>CAYORY010000116.1:0-6577 GCA_964406435.1 uncultured Roseivirgaceae bacterium
TTTGTAAAAGCAATACAGCAGCTAATAACTAGCTGAATTTTCGAAGTTGTTTTACTAAAACTTCGAAATCTTTAGGGTAAGGTGCCTCTATTTCCACTGCTTCACCTGTTTCAGGGTGATCGAAAGTGATCGAAAAGGCATGCAAAGCTAGTCTCCGAATCATTGGATTCTCGTCTTCGTGCTTCTTTAGGTTGAAATTCTTTTTGAGATCGGATAAATAGGCAGAATCACCGCCATACAAGGGATCCTGAACGATGGGGGCACCATGATGAGCCAGATGCACACGGATTTGATGCATTCGACCTGTCACAGGAAAGCACTTCAATAAGGAATGCTTCTTGAAAACCTCTAAAGTCTGAACCAACGTCAACGAATTCTTACCGGCTCGATCGACTCTCGTTTTGCTGCCACTGGAGTAGAGTGGTTCATCTGCCTCGAAATTCTGAAATGACAATATTCCATTGACCACAGCGTGATAGACCTTTTTGATTTGACGTGCTTCCAACTTTCCAGCGAAGTATTTGTATGCATCGTCTGTTTTCGCCACGACCAAAACACCTGACGTCTCTTTATCCAGCCGGTGGCATGGGGTTGCCGTTGGATATTTTTCTCTGACAATTTTCAGAACATTGACGGGACTTGATCTGTCCTCAAGGGTGGAGAGCCCGTGCGGTTTGTTGATTACAGCATATTGATCGTCTTCAAGTATACATATGTCTTTCCACTGAAGACTCAGCAAAGACTTATTCGTCATCGTCATCCGGCAAAGCTAGCGGACTTCCCTTGATCAATTGAAAGCTAAATGTAGATCCTTCGTTCACTACGCTCTGCACGCGCACCTGTGAGCCATGGCCTTCCATGATGTGCTTCACGATGGCAAGCCCTAGACCGGTTCCGCCTCTTTCTTTTGAGCGGCTTTTGTCCACACGGTAAAATCGCTCAAAAATTCTGCTCAAATCTTCCTTCGGAATGCCGTACCCCTGGTCCTTTACCAAGCACCGCACGTCGGTTTCCGACTCCTCAAAGGTGATTTGGATTTGCTTGTTCTTGGTGGAGTACTTGATGGCATTGGAGATGAGATTGGCTAGTACTTGGTAGATGCGTTGGTAGTCGGCATGCACGAAGATTTTCTTCCCAGGGTCATTCGTGAGTATTATTTCCAACTTCTTCTTCTCTGCTTTGCCTTCCATCTGCTCTATGACCTGGTTGGCCAATGGAATGATGTCGAAGCTCTCGAAATGCATGGTCACTTCGCCGGTTTCCATCTGCGAGATGGTGAGCAAATCCTGCACTAGAATGTCCAACCCGTCCAAACTACGGGCAGCCTTTTTTAGAAATTTATCGCGTACGGTTTTATCTTTTACCGCCCCATCAAGAAGTGTGTGTACAAATCCCTGCGCTGCAAAGAGTGGGGTTTTTAGCTCGTGCGAAATATCGGCAATGAATTCCCTTCGGAAATGCTCGAGTTGCCTTAGTCGTTCTATTTCTTCTTCCTTGCTGGACACATACGAACTAATTTCTCGATTGATTTTCTTGAGTGGATTGGCTGATCGGCTGGATGCGGAAAGCGTAAAGTCCTTGTCCTGCATTTTCTCAAGCATCTCATAGATGGTGTTTATGTGACGAAAGAAAAGTGTGTCCAGGAGAATTCTTATCAGTATGTAGCTAGAGGAGAAACTCAGGAGCAAAGCTATGATTAGCGCAGTACTACTTATAGACGGTACCATCCAAAGAAAAGCCGTGGTGATTGAGGCAATAAGCAGACCCGTGATAAAAGCAATCGACCTGGAACTGATCATGAACCAGTATCGAATTTGTATCCAACTCCTTTCACAGTTTGTATATGGCCTTCACCTATTTTTTCGCGCACCTTTCGTACGTGCACATCCACGGTGCGAGCCAGGACATAAACGTCCGAACCCCAGATGTTTTGGAGCAATTCATCACGACCAAACACTTTTCCAGGATTTCTCACTAAAAAATATAAGAGCTCAAATTCCTTTTTGGGAAGGTTAATTTTTTCTCCATTGAGCGTGACTGTGTAGCTGGATTTGTCTACGATTAACTCTCCGGTATCTATGGTTTCAGATTCCTTCTTGGCTTTTGATTCTCTTCTGAAAAGCGCGTTGATTCGGCTAATGAGCGCTCGAGGCTTGATCGGTTTGGTGATGTAATCATCTGCCCCCATGTCGAATGCCGCCACTTCTGAGTATTCTTCTGACCGTGCGGTGAGGAAAATCACAAACGTGCCTGCCAGCTCAGGCGTATCCCTTATTTGCCTACAGGTTTCTACGCCATCCATTTTTGGCATCATGATGTCGAGCAAGATGAGATCTGGGATGAAGGTCTTTGCAATTTCTATTGCTCGCAAACCATCAGAGGCTGTCTTGACATCAAACCCTTCTTTGGACAAGTTGTATTTTAACAATTCCTGTATGTCTGCTTCATCGTCTACGATCAGGATCTTCTGAGATTTTTTCGACATTAGTAAGAGGGTTGAATCAAGGCTCGATATTATTCAAAATTAACTCAGAAATCAATTGGGGCGCCAAATGGTAACAATAAATTAAACTGGGGTCAATGACCAAATCGATCAATCGCATCCGCTACGAATGCCTCCAAATTTCCACCAAACCGATCAAGCAAAACTTGGTCTAAAGAATCACCTGCTGAATGGTATCTGACAAAGGACATGAAATACGCATTGTTTGGTAAGTGGCTTTGGAACGCTCCAGAGTAGCCTTCTCCTGTAAAACTAAGGGTGTCCACACTTTCGCAAATTTCCTGAATGAGATTACCCTTCAGTTTTAGTTTGATAGAATCCGGCTCATGTAGAAAGGATGTATACAACCTGTCCAATGCATCAGTGCCTCTCAGAATGTGCGTCGTGAATAACTCACCGTCATTTTTGGCTGTCAGATAATTCCATAGATGAGCCGATGAGTCACCGAATTCCTTCTTTAAGAAGGCAATCGCTCCCTGCTCACCAATGAACGATGCTAAGTTTTCATTAAAAGTCACCTGGTCTTTGACGAAAATAGTTCCATGGGTGAGTTCATGGATAATTAACTCAGCCAGCTGCCCTTCACTCCGTCTGAGCATACTTGACAAAATAGGGTCGCGAAACCAACCCAGCGTAGACCATCCACCCACAGGCCTCATGCGGGCATCCAGGCCTTGTTCCTCCAATTCCCGCACCAAATTCATCGCTTTCTTCTTTTCGAAATAGCCCATGTAAGGCACCTCCCCGACGAAGGGAAACCACCACGTTTTTGGCTCAAACCTGAAGGGTTCACATGCAGACACATTCCATAAAGTGACCGCCCCCCCTTCATCAAAATACGAGGTATAATTTTCAGATTTTTTCAGGCCCAAATCATCTACAGCGAATTCCTTGGCTCGATTAATAAGCCGTAATTTGAACTTTAATGAATCGGGGAAATCAGGATCATTGAGTACGTCCTCCGTATCCTCCACATTTCTCAGGATTCTCCATTGGCCCTGACCTTGCGCCAATCCATACCTGATCAGCTCAAATTGCCAAACGATCAGTAAAAACAAAACAGTCAATAGTGATATTACTATTTTTTTGCGCATCGTTCGAAGTTATTTCTATTTTTTTAAGCAGCTTTGGGTGTTCATTCAAAATCTAAATCCAACACTCATCATGGCCGAGAATGCAGAAAAGCTAAAAGCCCTACAGCTAACAATCGACAAACTAGAAAAGACCTACGGAAAAGGTGCCGTGATGAAGCTCAGCGACGAAAAGGTTATGGATATTCCGGCAATTTCCACTGGATCTTTGGGCTTGGATATGGCTTTAGGCATTGGAGGAATTCCAAGAGGCAGAGTAACTGAGATTTATGGGCCTGAGTCATCAGGAAAAACCACGCTGACCATGCACTGCATAGCTGAAGCTCAGAAAGCAGGTGGATTGGCCGCATTCATAGATGCTGAGCATGCTTTTGATAAGCTCTATGCTGAAAAACTAGGAATCGACACTGAGAATCTTTTGATTTCTCAGCCCGATAATGGTGAGCAAGCCCTGGAAATCACAGAGCACTTAATTCGCTCTGGAGCTATCGACATCATCGTTATTGACTCAGTTGCGGCATTGGTTCCAAAAGGCGAGCTGGAAGGAGAAATGGGCGACAGCAAGATGGGACTCCAGGCTCGCTTGATGTCTCAGGCGCTAAGAAAGCTAACGGGCACAATCAACAAAACCGGATGTGCCTGCATCTTCATCAACCAACTTCGTGAAAAAATTGGGGTGATGTTCGGTAACCCAGAAACGACCACTGGCGGTAATGCGCTCAAGTTCTATGCGTCCGTGAGGCTGGACATCAGAAGAATTGGTGCCATCAAAGAGAGTGCTGACAATGTGCTTGGAAATAGAACTCGGGTCAAAGTGGTTAAGAATAAAGTAGCACCGCCATTCAAGCAAGTGGAGTTTGATATCATGTACGGACGAGGAATCAGTAAGTCTGGTGAAATTTTGGATATTGGGGTGGAACTAGACATTATCAAAAAATCCGGATCTTGGTTCTCATACAAAGACGATAAACTTGGCCAGGGGCGTGATGCCGTAAAGGTGCTTATAGAGGATAATCCGGAGCTTATGGACGAGCTAGAAGCGGCCATCAAAGCCAAGATTGCTGAGGGTTAAATATTGACCTCATAAAGTTCTGACATTCAGGACATCAACTTTGAGTTGTATTAACTAATTTTGCGCTCCTTATTCTGCAAACAAATCCATAAACAGGACTAATGAAGTTATCTGCTTTCAAATTCGACCTTCCCTCAAAATACATCGCTTCCAAGCCCACCCCAAACAGGGATGACTCTCGCTTGATGGTAATTCACAGAGATTCAGGAGAAATCGAACACAAAGCTTTTCCTGACATAGTGGATTATTTCAATGATGGGGATGTTTTTGCCATCAACAACACCAAAGTTTTCCCCGCACGGCTCTTTGGAAACAAGGAAAAAACAGGAGCTAAGATTGAAGTTTTCCTGCTTCGAGAACTTAACAAACAAATGAAGCTCTGGGACGTACTTGTGGATCCGGCTAGAAAAATTCGAGTAGGCAATAAACTGTATTTCGGTGAAGGAGAATTAGTGGCAGAAGTCATTGACAACACCACCTCCAGAGGCAGAACCATTCGGTTTCTCAATGATGCCAATGAGGAAGAATTTTATAATCTGATAGACAGACTAGGCGAAACGCCTCTTCCTAAAGAGCTAGATCGACAGGCTGAAGAGCAAGACAGAGAAAGATTTCAGACCATTTATGCCGAGCACGTGGGAGCCGTGGCTGCCCCTACGGCCGGCCTTCACTTCACCAGACAAATCCTGAAAAGACTGGAGTTGAAGGGGATCGACACTACGCCGATCACCTTGCATGTGGGCTTGGGTACTTTCCGTCCTGTGGATGTCGAAGACTTGACCAAGCATAAAATGGATTCTGAAAATTACTGGGTAGAGGAAGCTACGGCCGCCAGGATCAATAAGTCGCTCGATGAAAACACCAGAATATGTGCCGTGGGGACGACTGTGATGAGAACACTTGAATCATCTGTGTCGGCAAATGGAAGGCTCAAAGCCAACAGCGGCTGGACTGATAAATTCATCTTCCCTCCTTACGACTTCAAAATCTGTGACGCGCTCGTTACCAATTTTCACTTGCCAGAATCCACTCTTCTCATGATGGCGTCTGCTTTTGGTGGGTACGACTTGGTGATGGAAGCTTACCAAGTTGCAATCAAAGAAAAGTACCGCTTCTTCACCTATGGAGACGCGATGCTAATCGTGTAATGGAAAAGTTTGCCATCATAGTAGCTGGTGGCAAGGGGCTCAGAATGGGCTCTCCAACCCCGAAGCAGTTTCTTGAAATCGACAGCAAGCCAATCATTGCTCGCACAGTTGAGCGCTTTTTGGAGCATGACCAAAAGTTAGGCCTAATAGTCGTCGTACCTGCCGATCAGAAAGAGACATGGCTCACCATCAAGGAGAAATACTTTCCTGATCTGGACATCACCTTGGCCATAGGGGGTAACACTCGTTTCGAGTCTGTGCTGTCGGGGCTCAACCGAATCGAAGTAGAAGGCCTGGTGGCGATCCACGATGCAGTTCGGCCGTACGTTTCAGGGACTACCATAGCATTAAGTTTTGAATCTGCTAAGAAGTACGGCTCAGGCGTGGCGGCTGTACCCCTCAAGGATTCTATTCGGGAAATTGAGGGGGATGATTCCCATTCCAGAGACCGTTCGAATTATCGACTCGTACAGACTCCTCAGACTTTTCGAGTAAGTGAGATAAAGTTTGCCTTTGCGAATGCAAAAAAATCCAACTTTCTGGATGATGCCTCGGTGTACGAAGCAGCCGGATTCAAAGTGAAACTAGTGGAGGGCACCTACGAGAACATCAAGATCACCACACCGGATGATTTGAAATAAAAAAGCCCTTCAACAGCTTTGTTGAAGGGCTTTTTTTCATCGGTCAGTTTCTTAATACTCGTCCTCGTTAAAGAAGAAGTCTTCTTTCGTAGGATAATCCGGCCAGATTTCTTCGATCGTTT
>CAYORY010000117.1:0-6574 GCA_964406435.1 uncultured Roseivirgaceae bacterium
AACCTGGATCTAGAGTTTAGGAAACTCCTATTCTATCCATTGAACTAAGGGGCCATGTGTAGTGGAATTGTGCAAATCTAAGCCAGAGGATTAAAACACTTGGTCATGGATATAGTTCGGATAGATCTTCATGTGTATCCTGAGTACCTCAGCTAGTAATTTTTCCCTTAATTCCTCCAGGTTCTTTTTGTTTTTGGCCGACATGAACACCGTCTGATGAGCCGACGACTCTATGGTGGGCGTTTCCTCACCGGTGAGCAAATCGGTCTTGTTATAAACCGTGATGGTTGGGATTCCATCTGCGCCGATTTCCGTCAAAGTTTGTTGGACTACCTCAATGTGATCCTGATAAGCGCCATTGGCCACATCTACCACATGAAGTAAAATATCGGCCTCATTCACTTCGGCCAGGGTCGATTTGAAACTCTCAATTAAGGCATGAGGTAATTTTCTAATGAAGCCCACCGTATCGGATAGCAGAAAAGGAACATTGCTAAGGACCACTTTTCTGACTGTGGAATCCACTGTAGCAAAAAGCTCATCCTTGGCGTATACATTTTCCTTGCTTAGTAGATTCATAATGGTGGACTTTCCGGCGTTAGTGTATCCTACCAGAGCCACCCGCACTATACCTTCGCGTGCCTTTCGACGAGTTTGTGCTTGAATCTCCATCTTGTCGAGTTTCTTGCGCAAGACCGAGATTTGATTCCTTATGTTTCGCCTGTCTGTTTCTATCTCCTTCTCTCCTGCACCCCCTCTGGTACCCGTTCCCCCTCTTTGGCGCTCAAGGTGCGTCCACATCCGTGTGAGCCTTGGCAGCAAATATTGATTTCTGGCAAGTTCCACTTGTGTCTGAGCCTGAGCGGTTTTGGCTCTTTCCAGAAAAATGTCCAGAATCAGCAAGCTACGATCGTAGATTTTGACCTGCAGTTCTCTCTCCAAATTGCGCAGCTGAGAAGGCGTGAGGTCGTCATCGAAAACGACGACATCTACATTCATCATTTTGATGAACGCTGAAATCTCCTCTAGTTTGCCACTTCCAACAAACGTCTTGGAGTCGGGGTGATCAAGTTTTTGATAAAACCTGTCCAACACGTCTATTCTGAGTGTGCCCGCTAGGAACTCCAACTCGTCTAGAAATTCTTTGATTCGCTCCGGCGACTCGGACTTTCCGCCCACCCCCACAATGATGCCCTTAGGATCCTCTTTTTTTGTTTCGATCATTCCCACACCGCAAAACTAACTCAGATTCAGACTTAAAAATTATCTTGCTTCGTGCCTTTGAAAATCGCCATAATCCTCAATACTTCCTGGAATGCCTTCAATTTTAGAAAAGGATTGATTCAGCATTTTCTCTCATTGGGGCATGAGGTAATAATTATAGCACCAGCAGATGAAAGCGTGGAATCCCTGATTAGATGGGGAGCAAGGCACATAGATATTCCACTGGACAAGGGTGGAATGAATCCAATGAAGGATTTGAAATATCAGCGATCGCTGATGACCATTCTCAAAGTGGAAAAGCCAAATATCGCTCTCACGTTCACGATCAAACCAAACATTTACGGGTCGCTTGCCTGCAGCGCATGCCGCATTCCGGTCATCAATAATGTAAGTGGGTTGGGGACTACATTCTTGTGGAAAGGCTGGGTGCAGCGATTGGCAACCATTTTGTACCAAAGAGCTTTCAACCGATCCAATTTCATTTTTTTCCAAAACAAAGACGATCGAGAACTCTTTCTCCAACATGTGAATACTCCCGTTTCGAAAACCGGCCTCCTCCCCGGTTCTGGTATTGATCTGGTTTTTTACAACTCTCCTCCGCCTCTTTTCGACCGACCCCTCAGAATATTGATGATCGGGAGACTGATCATAGACAAAGGAGTGCGAGAGTTTCTTACTACCGCGGCGCAACTCAAAGGTGAGTGTCCCGATCTGGAGTTTAGTCTTGCAGGTGGATACGACGCATCGCACAAGCGGAGCATTCCGGTTGATGAATTCACCCACTTGCAAAAATCCAAAACAGTAAAATACTTTGGCCAGATCAATGATGTAAAGAAAGCCCTTGCAGAGGCCGATTTAATCGTACTGCCGAGCTACAGAGAGGGCACACCCCGCACTCTGCTGGAAGGTGCCGCCATGTCTAGGCCACTGATTGCAACTGATGTGCCGGGATGCCGGGAAGTGATCGATGACGGGATAAACGGATTTCTTTGTGAAAAAGAAAGCAGCGAAAGTCTGGTTCGAAAGATCAAATTGTTCCTCTCTTTGACCACCGAAGAGAAAATCCAGATGGCCACTGCGTCACGTAAGTTGGTCGAAAATCGCTTCGACGAATCCATCGTCATTGGTGAGTACATGAGAAAAATAAACCAACTCACTAAGACTTGATTGCTTGTATACGGGTCGGTTTTTCGTTTATTTCGCCGTACAAAGCAGGATTCTCGCATGAAGTTCTTCTCATTTGTCCTAATTACCGCTATGATTTTCGTCACGAGCTGCAAAGCTTACAAGCGCGATTTGATTCTTCGGTTTGATGAAAATTTTGATGCAAGCCATTTGACCAAATCGATTGATCGGGCTGCAGAAAATTACGTGATCCGGCCTGGGGATATGATCAGGGTCGATGTATTCACGAATGGTGGAGAACAACTTACCGACCCCAGTTTTGAACTGTCACAGGGGGCTAACTCCATCCAGCAAATTCAATTCAAAGATCGCTTTACGTACCTCATTCTCGAAGATGGAACAGTGCGCCTGCCCAAGGTCGGTGACATGAAACTCGATGGCCTCACGGTAGACCAGGCGGAGGAACTGCTTCAGGAGGCTTATGAAGAATTTTATGTAGACGCTTTTGTGAAAATCCGCACGTCCAATAGGCGAGTGGTGGTTTTGGGAGCCATCGGCACTACCGGACAAGCGACAATCTCAAACTCAGGGGGCGTGGTGGTGCCACTCGAAAATGAGAACGTGAACATTCTGGAGGTCATAGCACTAGCAGGAGGTATTCAGCAGGGTGGTCAGGTATCTAATATCAAGCTTATTCGGGGAGATTTGAATGCGCCTCAGGTCTTCTCGATCGACCTTAGTACCATCTCGGGCATGCAGCAATCTGGTATGATAGTTGAATCCGGTGACGTGATTTACATCGAACCATGGAGAAGACCAGTCAACCAAACACTAAGAGATGCTGCCCCGGCATTGAGCCTTGCCACCAGCGTGATCACTCTTTTAATCGTCCTTCAAAGTAGGTAAGCAGTGAACGCTGATCAAGACCATCTGCCCTACCAAAACCAGGATCTCCTTTCCTCATTCGATCCGGAGAAATTCAAGATGATCCTGAGCAAAAGCTGGATCTATCTGATTATTTTTCTTTTGGTTAGCACTGCATCGGCGTACATCTATGTTCGCTACACCAAGCCCGTCTACGAGTCCTCTTCTATCATTAAACTAAACTTTGAAAGTGAAGCCTCCGTGCTGGATATTTCGTCACCGGTACTCAAGCAAGAAGGTGAAATCTCTGGCGAAATCGAGTTGCTAAAGTCGAGGTTGTTCTTCGGCAAAGTAGCCGAAGCGGTGGATAATGACGTGAGCTATTTCAGGTACGGACGGGTCCTGGACGATGAGCGATTTGGGATCAGTCCATTCGAGGTTTCTTATAAAGTAAAAAATGGCGCTTATAACAATCGGCCCATAGACCTCACTATTTTGGATCAGGAATCCTTCAGTCTCACACTAAATGACAAGGCGGAGAAATATTCTTTTGGCGAAGATATTGCCACATCGGACATCAATCTCCTTGTCACCAAAACGAAGAATTTCGGGCCTGGAGCAGAGGGGCCATACTATTTCATCATCAACACCAATGAGGCGATCGTAGATTTCCTGCAAGCCAATGTGAATGTGGTACCCGAAAGTTTCACTGCCAAAACGCTCAAAATCAGCATTTTGGACTACAACCGAAAGAAAGCGCAAGTATTCGTAAATGCCATCGACTCCATTTATGAGATCTATACACGCGATGCAAAAAATAGAGCTCTGGAGCAAAAGATAGAATTTCTGGATCGGCGCATCGAAGCGACAGAGGAAATTCTTCAAGATTTCGAGGACTACTTCGAGAACTTCACCATCCAAAACAGATCGACCAACCTTGGCAATGACCTGACCAAAACGATTCAACAGCTCGGCGAGCTGGACTCTATTCAGTTCAAACTAAGATCACGGGATTCGGAAATTAGTATTCTTAAAGAAAAGCTGGAATCAGGAGAGCCACTGATCTTGAATGACGTGTTCATCGAACGACTCCCTGAGTCGATCACTACTTTACTGAAAGAATACCAAGCCGGAATTAGTGAACGAACAAAAAAGTTGTCTTCCTACAGCGAAAACACCTTCGTGGTAAAGCAACTCAATGAGCAGATCGACCTCACCAAAACGAGATTATTGGCCCAAGTCAATGGGTATCAGGACAACCTAAAAGGACAAATCAGTAATATAGCCGCTCGGAAAGCCCTGCTAGAGAGCAGCCTACTTCAGTTGCCATCATTGGAAACGGAGTATGCCAAAAACAGGAGACTCTATACCCAGCAAGAGGAATTCATGCTTTCGTTGAGGCAGGCAAAAATGGAAATCGAGATTACCCGAGCAGGCACAGTCACTGACATTGTGATTCTTTCACCAGCCTCCTACCCATTGTCGCCAATTCAACCTCAAAAATTCCTGATCTACGCCTTCAGCGTGGTTGCAGGATTGATCATCGGGGTGGTGTTTTTGCTCCTGAGGTATCTGGTGAATAACCGAATCACGGGAATTGGAGAGCTCGAAAGACTCATAAGTGTTCCCATTCTTGGATCCATTCCATTTTACAGGCAGGAGAAGTTGCCGAATACCAAAATGGTGATCGAGCAAGACTCCAAGTCGTCGCTCAGCGAGGCACTTCGCACTGTGCGTACCAATATGGAATTCATGAACGGTACTGGCACCAAACACATTATTTCCATCACCTCCACAGTATCAGGTGAAGGCAAGACGTTTATAGGGGTCAACCTGGGAGCGATCATCGCCCTCTCCGGCTTGAAAGTGTGCGTGGTGGACATTGATATGCGAAAGCCAAAAATTCACATGGCTTTCGAAAATCAAAACAACAGCGTGGGCGTGAGTACGATATTGGCAGGGAAAAACAAAATTTCCGAGGGACTGAACAAGACCATGATTGAAAACTTGAATTATTTGCCAGCCGGCCCCATTCCCCCGAATCCTTCCGAACTACTTCTGGGTGAAAATTTTGACAAAATGGTGAACCAACTGAGCGAAGAATTTGACATGGTCATATTAGACACCCCACCGGTGGGACTAGTAACGGACGGCATTTTGGTCATGCGAAAAGCCGATCTCCAGTTGTATGTTGTAAGGTCTGGGTATTCGAAGAGGTCTTATGTAAAAACCATTGAAAATCTTAAGAAAACAAACCGCTTTGACAAACTGACCGTAATTTTCAATTCACTCAAAGGCAACAGCGGATATGGATACGGATACGGGTATGGATATGGATACGGCCATGGATACTACGAAGAGAGCTCATCCAAGCCTGATTTCTTCCGTTCAGTCAAATCGCTTTTCTGATGCTTTTTAGATCTTCCGGTCAGCTACAATTAGGCGTTGACCTTCATTCTCACCTGGTGCCGGGGGTCGATGATGGCGTCAAGACCTTGGAAGAGGCCCTCGATCTGATCCGGGTTTTCCAGCGGCTCGGCTATAAAAAATTGATAACCACTCCTCACATTTCTGAGAACTATTACCCAAACAGTGTCGACTTTCTGAAAGCACATTTTGATGAACTAGTCCATGCACTGAAAAAAGAAAATCTACCTGTAGAACTCCAACTGGGAGCTGAGTATATGGTCGATGGCCGGCTTTTACACGCCTTAAAAAACAAGGAAGAGCTTTTGTGCTGGGGTGGCTACCTACTGATCGAAACATCCTTTCAGTCACTGCCTCTTTTCGTAGATGAAGTACTTTTTGAAATCCAATCCAGAGGACTCATTCCGGTCTTGGCTCATCCAGAGCGATATGCCTACTTTTTTGGTAAGACAGACAAGCTCATAAACATGCGCGAACGGGGGGTCAAAATGCAACTGACCGCAGGATCATTGGCTGGTTATTATGGTAAGGAAGAGAAAAAAATGGCAAAGCTACTACTGGATAAGGGCGCTGTAGATTTCATCGGTTCGGACGTACACGGTGCTCGACACATGGCCTATTTGGAGAAAGGATTGAGGAGTCCTCGCTTGAAAAAACACAGCAAAGCTGAATTCCTAAACCGCACGCTCCTGTCGTAGTGTGGAAAACTTTCCGCGTTTTCGTACTAAAAACCATTAAAAAAAGCCCTTATATTGTCGCAATCAGCTTGTTGAACGATAGACTATTGTATGCAGGAAGAATATAAACGCAAGGAGGAGAAGGAGTTAATCACAAGGTTTGAAGCCTTCCTTAAGAACGGCGAAAGTTTCTACTTCGACGAAGACACCTACCTCCAGATCATTTCGTACTACGTGCAGCATGACAAAATCAACAA
>CAYORY010000118.1:0-6541 GCA_964406435.1 uncultured Roseivirgaceae bacterium
CGAATTTGGCTTCCAAAAACTTACCCGCCAGGGCCGCTCCTATGCCCATTGCATGCCCCTGACCAAGTGGGCCAGATGTATTTTCCACGCCTCGTTTTTGATCAACCTCTGGGTGACCAGGCGTAATTGAGCCCCACTGACGGAAAGCAGCTACATCTTCTTTGGAGTAATTACCCAAAAGATAAAGCTGCGCGTAAAGCATGGCTGACAAATGTCCCGGATCCAAAAAGAATCTATCTCGCCACATCCAATCCGGTTGATCAGGATCGAACCTTAGGAATTCGCTGTACAAGATGTGGATGAAATCAGCACCACCCATTGGGCCTCCCGGGTGTCCGGAATTGGCTTTTTCTACCATTGCTGCTGACAATACACGGATGTTGTCGGCGCACTGCTGATCTACTTTTAGATTACTCATGAGGATTGGAAATTGGTGGTTTATTCTTGATGTCGCAAAAAAAAGAAATAGTGAGCAGGTACGCCTACTACCTTCCATTATTATTTGCCTATTGTCCTAATAAAAGGATAATCAAGAAACTCTACCTAGCGCACAGCTCACAAAGGACTTTACCTTTTGCAGTTGACTTCCTGTGCCAGCCTGAGGATAGCCAAGCTGCCCCAACCTCTTGACAACATCGGCCGTAGGTAATTCCCCTTCTCCACTAAAGATCACCCATCCTTCCTCCAAATCCACTTTTACCTCCTGGATACCTCCTATTTTCAAGAGGGCATTTTGTACCGTTTTGGCACAGCCGGCACACTTGATATTTTCAACGAGGATTGTTTTTGATTGCATAGCGGTAAATGATTTGAACGATTGTAAACAATAGAAAAACCCAAGGAAGGCCATGTAATAACAGGTCGAACCAATCCATGGGTTGCATGCCTTTGGCTCCTCCCATTACCCACTTGACTTTACCAAGAATATGAGGTGGATTAAAAGGTGCTAAGCCAAGGGTCATTACCATAATAATGGCTGGTAGTAATCTATTCAGAGGCTTTTTCGACTCCTTTGATTCAATTTTTAAACCCATTTCTTAAGTTGTTTTTCTTGCTATCAGCCTTACAACACTGGCTTTACCTTGATGATAAGAACCTTCACTTAGAATAGTTTCGGCTTCTTCCATGTGCTCAAATGTGAGTTCGGAAAAATCCTCTTTCAGTTCCTCCAAACTGAAAAGCATATCCAAATCCCTGGGACCCCCTGATTCATTGCCTAGCTGACCTTTCGAAAATGCCTCCAAAATGAGAAATCCATTGGGTTTAAGGGCATTCACCATTTGTAGATGGAGTAGTTTTCTGGTCTTAGGATCGCAATGAGTAAAAATCAACCCAACTGCGTCATATGCATCTGCATCTGGTTCGAATTTTTCGTAAGATGAAAGTGAGTAGCTGATCGTTGTTTGAAGTTGCTGAGCCAAGGCTTCAGCTTTTCTTTTCCCCTCTTTTGAACTATCAAAAGCATCTACCTTCCAGCCTTTTGCAGCTGCGAAAACGGCATTTCTTCCTTCCCCCTCGCCGGGCAACAAAAGTCTGCCGGGAGGTAAGGCAATCAATGATTCTTCAAAGAAGCGATTCGGTTGTGTTCCATACACATATTCGGTTTTCCCAAACCTTTCATCCCAAAATGAATTCATACTGCAAGCTATACCTAGGTCCTAAACCAATTAGTAACAATTGTTACCTCTTCGGATTATGTAACTGCTGTTACAAACGCCGGCATCCCTTTGTCGTTCCTTTGCATTGTATTAAATAAATCAGAAAAGCATGAACATTAAAAGACTACTTGATGAAGGTGCTCCAGTGATAGATGTCAGAACACCTAGCGAATTTGCTGGGGGGTCTGTGCCAGGAGCAATCAACATTCCATTGAATGAAATCGTGGAGAGATTCGATGAAATCGCGGCTATAGAGCAGCCAATTATACTGTGCTGTGCGAGTGGAAACCGAAGCGGACAGGCTTGCCACTTCCTCGCCGAAAAAGGTGTGGACTGTGTGAATGGGGGCGGTTGGCTGGAAGTGAACTACCTGATCTCAGAAAAGGTAAGCTAGACTGTTTATTGGCGGGTCTACATGAGTTCAATCCTGAAGAAAAACTCTCTGGACTTCTGTGGTTCAAGTTCGATTAATCCATTCAAATTATTGAAAGCATTTGGAGCGCAGGTCTGCGGCTCTATGGCGATGCTTTTTCTATCAGGTGGAATGAACATTTGGATAAACGGGTATTCACCAAATAAAATACGGATGCCCATATCCTCCGAAGGGTTTTGAAACTCGATTGTTTCTATGTGGCCATGAAGGCAGGAGTCCAGCTCTTGCTTTCCGATTAAACCTCCATTAGCAAACTCACTAAACTTTTTGGTTTCACCAGTAGGAAGAAGATAATCATCCACTATTAACATTTCCGCTTCAGGAACGACCAGACTGCAATTGTCCACTGCATCCAACCCATTGAAATAAGGGTGCCATCCGTGCGCTACTGGGGCAGACACATTTCCCTCATTTTTAATCGTTGTGGTTATATCCAGGCTGGTTTTATCGAGACGGAACGTATTTATTATGTCAATATCAAACGGGTATCCGGAGTGATCATTTCGATAGGCGTATTTCGCGGATACTTGCCCCTCAGCCGACCTATCTATGATGTCAAATTCCTTTTGTGTCAACAGACCATGGAGTGCATTTGGCCTGCCCTTATCATTGAGCTCAAAGGTGTACTTCTTTCCCTTCCAATGATAGATGCCACCCGCAAGTCGATTGGGAAAAGGGAACAACTGAGCTCCATTGTAGGCCCGATGTACCATTTCATCAAAGTTATTGGGGTCTATGCTTCTAAAGATTTTCTTTCCTCCCAGCTCCAGTTCATGAAGGCAACATCCTAGTTGAGGAAAAAAAGAAAACAAATTTCGCGTAGTGTCATCCACCAATGAGTAACAGTCACAATCGTTCAATCTGGATTTGATTAATTCGATACTCATGAGGTCCTGATCATCTTATATCGCCTGACAAGATAATTCAATGTACAACTAACAAAAAAAGGAGACACATAGTATCTCCTTTTTGGAGCCCCCTGTCGGATTCGAACCAACGACCCGCGCATTACAAGTGCGCTGCTCTGGCCAACTGAGCTAAGGGGGCTTCTTACAAAAAAATCACCTGGCAGAAGCTTCGGTGATTGTAAGCGGTTGCAAATTTAGCTTTTGGTGTCTATTTTCCAAAAGGGCATTGCATTTTAATTAATGCATGTGCCGGAGTTGCTGCTTCATGCTCTCTAGGTCTTCTTCAGCTTGCCTGATTTTCACCTGAAACTCTGCCTTCAACTGCTCGGCATTAGCTGAGTTTCCAAAGAAATCAATATTGGTTTTCCAGTTATTGATGTCATTTTCCAGTCCGGAAATTTTTCGCTTCAACGTATTCTCCTTTCGGGAAATTTTCTGATTGCCATGGGGTGTATTCCGCAGCTTGCACACATCAAAATGAATCCTGAGGTCATTGATCTCTTCGGGATTAATCACATTTGAAGTCAGGATCTGTTTTGTGACCTTTTCATACCGACTAAGCGTCTTTCCAACTGCGTTTCTTGGAACCAAGCCCGCTTCAGAAAACTGATCAGCAAGATCATACATCACGTCAATGTCAAACTTGCCAGGGGCAAGTGACTCCTCCATCGCATCCAGTATTACTTTCTTCTTTTCAAGGTTCGCTATGAATTCCTTGTTTTGCTCTGCACTTTGACCTCTTCGCAGATCAAAAAAAGTATCGCAATGCTTCTTAAATTCCTTAAACAAAGACTTCTTGAATTTTTCGGGCACATGACCGATGTTTCTCCATTCGTCCTGTAAGTCTTTGAACGCCTTGGCGGTGGCTTCCCAGTCTTTGCTTTCGCTGAGCTCTTTGGCCCTGGCTACCAGCTGCTGCTTCTTCTCAAGGTTGTCCCCCTTCTGAGCGTCTAGTCCCTTGAAAAACCTGTTCTTATTCGAGAAAAACGTTTTGAAACCACCCCAAAACGATTTATTGATGGCTCTTGCCTTTTCTCGTGGCACACCCCCTACAGCTTCCCACTCCTTCTGGAAGTCCAACAACTCTTTGGTTTTGGCATTCCAATCTTTGATGCTGTCAGAATTGAAGTTGGCAAACTCTTCGATCTTGGAAGCTATCTCCGTTTTTTTCTCAAGATTCTTTCTGAACTCTTCCTTTTGAAGCTCAGTATACTCACGTCGGTGCTCATACACCACATCGGAGGCCGCTTTGAATCGCTCCCAAAGTGGTTCCTGATCCTCCTTGGGCACAGGGCCAATGTGCTTGAATTCTTCGTGTAACTCGTTAATTAGTACTATGGCTCTTTTGACATCCTTTTCAGGATCAATGGCTTCTGCTCTTTCGCACAGTTCAATCTTGGCCTGAAGATTCTTCTTTCGGTCTAAATCCTTAAGCTCGAAATAAATGGTGCGCTGATCGTAGAACCGATCCATGAGGGCGTTGTAGTTGGCCCAAAGTGTCTTATTCTGTGCTCCTGGCACTGGGCCTACTTTTTTCCATTCCTCTTGCAGCTTCTTCACTTTGGTGAAACTTGTTTGATCTTCACCATCCACGATTTCTCTGATCATATCCAGAATCTGATTCTTCTGGATTAGATTTTCTTCTCGCTGCTTTTCTAACTGATGGAAATAGTGTGATCGCTTATGGCGCTGCTCTTCGTAGAGCGCATGAAATTCTTTGTCAATTTCCTCACCTTTGAATTCGAAATCTGTCTCTTCGTTTCCTTCTATGGCCAAGAAATCCTCTAAAGCAGATTTTTTCTCTTCTTCAAAAAGAGTTTCGAAATGATGACCGATATCTTTAAACAGGTGATCTACCCTCCGCAGATTTTCCTCGGTTCTGATTTTCTTGAGCCACGCAAGTAGCTCATTTTTAGATGAACCATCTAACTCTACCGCACTGTATTCATCATCTTCCTCAGTGTCCTCCTCAGAATCTTCCCCATTTTCTAAAGTGGAGTTCTCAGATTCCTGAACAGTGGCTGGTGGAGAATCTGTATCTTTTGGAGCCTCAATGCCATCCGAAATGGCGGCATCAGGCGGTGAGGGAGCAGCGACCAAATCGTCAGTATGCTCATCTAAGCTAACAACTTCGTCCTTTTCGGAACCGGCTGATGCAGCAACATCGGATTGCTCCGCATTCTGCTCTGGTTGTTCTTCGTTTTCATTTGGTAATTCAGCCTCTTGCTGAACAATTTCCGCCACCTCATTTTGAGTTTCCTCAACTGGAGCGGACATTTTCTTTTCATCCTCCATGCAAGCACGTTTTGTCTATCAACACACAAACTTATCAAAGCCCGTACTAATTGAGTCGTGGATCGACAGGATACTTAGAAATTAATTTGAATTTGCCTCCCATGTGGCTGAGGACATCCTTCCAAAGATCCTTAGCCGGAGTATCGAAGATCATGGAGGATGTCGGGTTTTTGTATACGATCCATGATTTCTCCTTCAGTTCATCTAAAAGCTGGCCTTCGGACCACCCCGAATAACCAATGAAGAAACGAACGTCTTTTTTATCTAACTGTCCTGTGTCGGCAAGGGAAGATAATTTTTCAAAATCACCACCCCAGTAGATATTCTTACCAATTCGATTGGCCTTATCATGCAGCTCCTTATTTCGGTGTAGAAAATGTAGCGTATCCTGCTGCACAGGTCCGCCAACGTACAAATCGGCCTTGGCATTTCTCAGATCGTCGAGCACGTCGGCGAGTTGCACAGTAGCGGGTTTGTTCAGCACGAAACCAACCGTGCCATTTTCGTCATTCTCACAGATCAGAATGACAGTCCTCTCAAAATTAGGATCGGGAAGATATGGCTCTGAAATAAGTAAATCTCCTCTCTCAGGCTCTATAAGTTCATCTGATGAAAAAAAATCAATCAATGCAATGCGACTTTTATGAGATTCGGTCAAACAATAATTGCTTCCTTACTTAGCAGCTAAATGATCCTTCCTTTCGCTTTCACATATCGCCAGACCTTTTTTTGTCGTGGCTCATTTTTAGTTTTTCTACCTTTGGATCAGGTGAACAAACATATTTGAAAATCTAAGAAAACAAAGTAAAATGAGGGATATTTCGGCCATTCGCACGGAGTATAAGAAGCGCGAATTAGTAGAATCTGATGTCTCCAAGGATCCCATTGATCAATTTGGAATTTGGTTTAATGAGGCCTTAGTGGGTAATCTTCCTGAAGTGAATGCCATGACCTTGAGTACTGTGGATGCCAATGGACAACCTGATGGCCGAATCGTGCTTCTGAAATCTTATGACGAATCAGGGTTTGTCTTCTTCACCAACTACAGTAGCCAGAAAGGCAAGGATTTGGCATTTAACCCAAAAGCGAGTCTGACGTTTTTTTGGCAAGAGCTAGAGCGGCAGGTGCGCATTCAAGGGATTGTGAAAAAGGTGAGTAAAGAAGAATCAGATGCCTATTTTTCCAAAAGGCCGCTTGGAAGCCAAATCGGCGCTATGGCCTCTCCTCAAAGCCAGAAAATAGTGAAC
>CAYORY010000119.1:0-6538 GCA_964406435.1 uncultured Roseivirgaceae bacterium
CCTTGGGAATCCCCGAGCCTGAATCCTTAATCTCTACTCGAAGCAATTCAGCAGTGGAATCTACGACTACAATTACCCGACCATTTTCTGGGGTGAATTTGAAGGCGTTGGATAAAAGGTTGAAGATGATTTTCTGCAGCTTGTCGGAATCAAATGCCGTAATTAGTTGGTCGGACGGAATGACCGTTTCTATGGCAATTTTTCGTTGTGAGGCTAGGGATTCAAAAGAGGAGACCATTGTACGAATGAAGGCATTAATGTCGCCCTTGGTCAAATCCAAGCTGAGTTGGCCTGCTTCCAGCTTTGCTAATTCGAGAAGTTGATTGACCAATTCCAACAGACGATTTGCATTTCGCTTCATGAGCATCAGATTGTCTCTCCTCTCTTCATTTTTTTCAAGCCCAAGCTCGCTTTCCAACGGACCGATGATCATTGTGAGGGGTGTTCTGAACTCATGAGAAATATTTGTAAAGAATCTAGATTTCAGTTCGTCGAGCTCTTCCAACTTTTTATTGGCTCGGGTTTTCAGCTTATATCTATTGTAGAGAACCAATACTAGGACCAAGAAAGTGAATCCTATTATAAGCAGGATATTTCGTTGGTTTTCTCTGTTGGCCAATTTGAGTGAATTGATTTCGTTTTCGGCATTGAGCAGTTCTATTTCCTTCCGCTTTCTTTCTGTGTCATACTTCGTTTCCATTTCCACAATCTGACGACTCTTTTCCGCCGTGAAGAGACTGTCTTTGAGTGTTATGTATGCTTTTTGGTGAAAGTATGCTTTTTCAAAAACTCGTCTTGCAGCGTAGAGTTCGCTCATGATTTGATGACCGTTTGCTATCAATAATGGGCTATTAATGGAGGTGGCCAGAGCCAATTCATTTGAAATGTATTTTTCGGCTTCTATATAATTTTTCAGATGAATGTCCACTTTTGCCAGACCCAAGAGGGCGTGACATTTGTTGATCATGTCGTCTGATTCTCCAGATGATTCCGCACTTTGGAGAAAATACGGAATGGCCTTTTGATATTTATTTTGATCCAAATAAACGTTTCCAATATTAGTATTGATCTGAAGAATTGATCTCTGGTCTCCAAACCCTTCATAGATTTTTAGAGCCTCCTGATAATTTACAAGTGCCTGATCAAAATTTCCTTGAACGCGGTTAATTACCCCAATTTCTTGAAGACTAAAGCCCCTTATGCCCGCATCGTTCAAGTTGAGAGCAAGTTGACTGCCTCGCTCAAAGTATTCTTTGGCCTTGACTAAGTCTCCCAGTTCATAATGCACCAGACCAATGTTTATGGTGACAATGGCATAAACGCGATTATCCACCGGGAGGAGTCTGGCCGCTTTCTGATAATGCTCAAGAGCCAAATTCATTTGGTTGCGCTCCATATAGATATTAGCAATGTTATTGTGGCCATCTCCAGTATGTAGAGGCATGCCATTTTCGGTGGCTATTTGAGTAGCCATTTTGTACGCTAGGATGGCACTATCTGACTCTCCTAGCAAACGAAATGCGCTTCCATTTCCCATATGCCCATCGACTTCCCCTTTAGAGTAGCCTATTTGCTCTGCCTCTATTTGACCCCTTCGGTAATAGCGCAACGCATTACGACCATCTGCCTTTATTTCGTACACATATCCAATACTGGTCAGCGCCTCCACTTTGTCTTCCTTCGCACCTATTTTTTGAGCAATTTGAACAGCTTCTAGCCCATAGTCGATGGCTCGGTCGGGATCGTCAAATGTCATCTGATAAAGTAATTGCTGAAGAATTTTTAAACGTGTTGAATCAGCTTGCTCGGTCTGAAGCAAGACATCAAGGGAATCTACTTGGGAGTGAGCTACTCCGCTGGTAAGCAGGAGAAATAAAAAAAAAAGGAATTTTCGAAACTGAGATTCCTGAAAATTTGCCAAGGTTAAACCACCCAATAACCCGGCGAAAGGGATGGTATGCTTATTCATATGTTTCTATTTGGTCTCTCCGCTTGATTCGGTGGCAGGATGATCTTAAGTGGTAATGGATCAATCCTAATCAAGTTGATATGAGAGAAACTTTTGTAAATCTACAAAAATAGATAGCTCGAATGCATAAAAAAACCCGATCCACAACGGAACGGGTTTTAATTCTATTAATAACAACTATTCTTCTCCACCTTCAGCTGGTGCATCACCACCTGCTGCTTCTTCACCCTCTGCGCCATCGGCATCAGAGGTTTTTCCTCTCATGGCACGAGGGATTTCGACGGTCGCCACAGTAATTCTTGGTGCTGTCAGCACCTCAAATTCGCCAACAGGCAAATCTCCGATTTTTATCGAGGCACCCAGTCCAAGTTTTGAGATATCAGCGAGGATAAACTCAGGCAGATTTTTCGGCAACCCTTTGATGTCTACGAATTTTCTCTTCTTGATCAGTGTACCTCCTTGCTGCAAACCTGGTGCAAGCCCTTCCATATGTACAGGAACGGTCATCTTGATTGGCTTACCTGCAAAAATTTCCAAGAAATCAGCGTGGATAATCGCCTCACTCACCGGGTGAAACTGTATATCCTGCAAAATAGCACGATGGATTTCTCCTTCGATGTTTAGCTCCACGAAGTGAGCATCTGACGTGTAAACGGCATCTCTGAAAAGTATAGCTGGCGCATAAAAATGCACTTGCTTGTCTCCTCCATAAAGAACTGACGGCACCATACCTTCCTCGCGCAAACGCTTCGATTCGGTTTTGCCGAGATTTGCTCTTTTATACCCTATAATCTCAACGGTTTTCATAAAATGAACTATTTAAAAAATTAAAAATGATTACTTGACGAATAATGAACTGATCGACTCATGGTCGTGTATTTTTCTAATCGCCTTGGCGAAAAGGTCAGCCACGGTGAGTACTTTTATTTTAGAACTCTCTCCCTTCAAAGGAATAGAATCAGTCACGATCAACTCCTCCAATTTTGAATTCTCAATGTTTTCATAAGCCTTGCCCGAAAGCACAGGGTGCGTGCACACCGCTCTCACGGATTGTGCCCCTTTGTCCATGATGATTCCTGCGGCTTTGGTCAATGTACCGGCTGTGTCAATCAGGTCATCCACCAGGACAATGTCTTTTCCTTCCACGTCTCCAATGACTTGCATCGAAGCAATCTCGTTTGCACGTTTTCTGTGCTTATCGCAAATCACCATTTCTGTCTGGAAATACTTGGCGAAATCCATGGTTCGCTTAGTTCCGCCCACGTCGGGCGAGGCAAACGTCAGGTTTTCCAGTTTCAGATTCTGAATGTACGGGATGAAGATGTACGACCCATCCATGTGATCTACAGGGATGTCGAAGAATCCCTGGATCTGACCGGCGTGAAGATCGCAGGTCATAATTCTGTCAGCTCCGGCAGCTTGCAGTAAGTTGGCTACCAGCTTAGCTGCGATGGCCACTCGTGGCTTGTCTTTCCTGTCCTGACGGGCATACCCGTAGTAAGGAACCACGACCGTCACGTATTTGGCACTTGCCCTTCTGGCCGCATCGATCATGAGCAAAAGCTCCATCAAATTTTCAGAAGGAGCATTGGTCGATTGAATAAGAAAAACGTCACATCCGCGCACTGATTCGTTGAAATACACGCCCAGCTCGCCATCGCTGAATACTTCTCTCTTGGATTCGCCCAAGGGCTTGCCATAACTCTGTGCAATTTTCTTGGCTAATTCTTCTGAGCCGGATCCTGAAAATATTTTGACGGAAGACATGTCGTTGTGCTGTTCCAAGGGTTTCCTAAAGGGCTGCAAAGGTATTTAATTTGGTGAAATGTTTATTCCCCTGGTGCAGCCTTATTTTATCCCAGGTGTATGATCATTTCATTGCTCAGGTAGTCCAGTTCGAATGTCGGCAAGTTCTTGTTCCGTGGATGCTGGCTGTCATCGGGGGTCACCATGGGGTCAAAATTGGAAATGGGCGCTATGAATTGAAAATCTTCTTTGGATGTCTCCATCTTTTTCCCATTCACATTGGCCATTTGTACCTCCAAGCCATGCACCCTAACTTTCAGTGTTTTTATTTTGGAGGAGTAGCTTCCTTCCACTTCGCTCAATTTGATCTGCCTCTTTTCTGGATGATAGCTGATCGCACGCTTGTGGTAAACTCCTTTTTCAAAATCAAAGGAGGTGCCGTCATCTTCATAATAAACTAGCTCAGCAGTTGCACTTCCATGATAAACGTGCAGTTCTAATACAGTACCGATCGCTCTGGTATGCTGACCCACTTCGGGATAGGTGGTGACGATAGAGGAACCTTTCACATAGACGGGTAGCTGCTTGATGCCACACTCCACGAACATTTCCTGATCGCCTTCAAATCGTTCGCCTGTGTACAAGTCGTACCATTGTCCTTCGGGGAGGAAAACTTTCGCTATGTTTTTATAGCTCTCTAATGGCGCGACTAAAATACTTTTTCCGAAGAGAAATTGATTTTCGAATTGGTGGTCATATACGCGATCATCGAAGGTGTAGTCCAGAGCCAATGAGCGGTTGATGGGCGTGCCGTCAATGGATGCTTGATAAAAAGCTTGATAAAGATATGGGAGCAACTTGTACCTCAATCGCATGAAATTGGTAGTTATTTCTTCCACCTCTTCGCCAAAAGACCAAGGCTCGGCTGAGTTACTATTGATCATGGTGTGACTCCTGAAGAAAGGGGAGAAGGCACCTATCTGCATCCATCGGGCAAAAAGTTGACCGTTGGCATTACCCACGAATCCTCCAATATCACAACCGGCAAAAGCCACTCCTGACATGCCCAAGTTTAGAACCATTCTCACCGCAAGCATCATGTGCTCGTCGCTGGAGACATTGTCACCAGTCCACAGGGCGGTGTATCGCTGGAGTCCTGCAAATCCTGCACGGGTCAAGTTGAACGGTCTCTCTTTGGTCAGTTCCTTGGCGGCTTCATAGGTGGCGCGCGCCATCTGATAGCCGTAGATATTACGTGCCTTTAAGGTTGTTTCTTCATTGCCATCAAAATCAAAGAGGATGTTGTTGGGCATCATGTTTCCCCAGCTTGCGATTTCATTCATGTCATTCCAATAGCCTTTGATGCCAAGGTCGGTGTAGGATTTCATTTTCGACTTCCACCATTTTCGACCATTCTCTGAAGTGAAATCAGGAAAGTGACACCATCCAGGCCAAACTGCACCTGTATATTGCGTGCCGTCTGGGTATTTAATGAAAACATCTTCTTTAAGCCCCGAGTCGTACGGATCATACCCCTCTTCGACTTTTATTCCCGGATCGCAAATGACCACTACTTCGAACCCTCTTTCTTTTAGGGTTTTGATCATTGCTTCTGGGTTTGGGAAGCGCTCGCCATCCCACGAGAAGATTTTGAATTTCTCCATGTAATGTATGTCGAGCACGATCACGTCCGCAGGTATTTTTTGGTCTCGAAATTTCCCGGCTACTCGCAGTACTTCATTTTGCGGATAATAGCTGTATCGGCATTGCTGGTAGCCAATACTCCAAACCGGTGGCAGGGGAATCCTTCCTGTCAAATGGGTGTATTCAGTGATTACTTCCTGAACCGAGCTACCAGTAATGAAGTAATAATCCAGATCGCCTCCGTCCACCGATAGGCTCGAAAACCGATTGTTTGATGCCCCGAAGTTAAAATTCGAGGCGTGGCTGTTGTCAAGGTAAATGCCATAGACCAAGCCATGATGAATGCCAATAAAGAAGGGAATGGAAGCGTACAGCGGATCTTGGTCTGATCCATACCCAAACCTGTCGGTATTCCAGTTTTGAAAGCCTGAGCCACGACGATCCAAATGGCCCGTTTTTTCGCCCATTCCGAGGAAGCGCTCTCCATCCTGAAGTGTGCGATATAGTGTGAGTTTGTCTCCTTGCTTTGAAATCCCCAATCCATCGTCATCGGCGGAAAGCATGTCGCCTTGTTTTGTGAAAAAACTGAATCGAATCGGATTCATTTGAATGCTGACGATCAGATCATTTGTTTCTAGTTTGATGACCTCCTCCCCGGCAGATAGTTGTGAAAAGCTAGTCTCAGGATGTGCAACTACTGAGTAGGGATTGGTGTCGTAGCTGTGGTGGCTGGATAGCTGCACTCTAACTGTTTTCGGGCTATAGCTTGTGACTTTGAACTGGCCGTTTTCGAGGTTGCCTTCTATGCCGAATTCAGTTTCACTGTAGCTAAGGATGGCACCCAGATCACCAATTTTTCTTTTATCAATAGCTGATTGAGACATATCTGTAAATCAATGTTGGAGAGCAAAGCTAAGTCAATACAAAAGCTAGGAGAGCCCTTGTAGACCAATAAAAACATCGAAAACGATTGAAACGGATTAGTCCTTTAGCTTATCTCCCTTTTTGTTAGAAGATTCTCGATGAATCAATCTCGTAGTGAGCTTGATGGTTTCGGAATCAAGGAAGGTTTCCTCCTCGGAGTTCAACTCCTTGATCAGGAGTTCGGCTGCTTTTTGGCCCATTTCAAATCCTCGTTGTTCGATGGTGGAAATGGACGGGTGAGTAATGGACGTGAAC
>CAYORY010000120.1:0-6530 GCA_964406435.1 uncultured Roseivirgaceae bacterium
ATGGATTGTACGAAATCAGAGATCGCAAGTCCAATGATTTCAAGTGGTCAGCGACCAGAGTAGATTTGGTCTTTGGGTCTAATTCCATTTTGAGGTCATACGCCGAAGTATATGCGCAAAATGATAACAAGGAGAAATTCGTGAAGGATTTCGTATCGGCATGGACCAAGGTCATGAATGCCGATCGTTTCTGATAAAGACAAGTTTAAAGTGAAAGAAAGGTCGGCTCCTTGTGGGTCGGCTTTTTTTAATTTCAACTGATTTTATGGTTTTTGATGCAATACGAAGTGGGGAAATAGAGACAGTCAGGAGATTGATCTATGAAAATCCAGATTTAGGTCACCGAAGAGATGAGAGGGGTTTCACTCCACTCGTGATGGCCACCTATAGCAATCAATTGGAGATTGCCGAGCTGCTCATTGAAAAAGGTGCAGATGTAAACGAACAGGACGCCATGGGAAACACACCTCTGATGGGCGTTTGCTTCAAGGGCAACCTAGAAATCATAGAAATGCTGCTAGCCAAGGGCGCAGATGTCCATTTCAAAAATTCAAAAGGAGATTCCGCTCTTTCTTATGCTAAGATGTCTGGGAATGCTGAAGTGATCAGCCTGATCCAGCAGGTGTCAGAGAAAGCTTAGCTCCCACACCCCACGCACTCAATCTCGCTACTCACCGGACGAGTGCCATTCAGCTTCATTTTGAGATTATGAATCTTGTCTTTGATGTCCATGTCCACAAACATGTCGCCTGTGAGTTGCGCTTCTAATTCTTTGATTTCAGATTCGAGCGATTGAGTTTGTTCGGTTGTAAGCATGATAAAGGGATTATTCATTAATATTAATCATACATGATAAAGAATGAAAATCCTGGTCCTGATTTTCTGGGAATTGGCGCTCAAAAAGCCGGTACGACCTGGTTATACCATCAGTTAAAAAATCACCCCGATTTTTTTCTGCCACCGATCAAGGATATTCATTATTTCGAGAGGCCATCGCATAACGAGTATTGGTCTGATCGTCGGCAGTTTCACAAGAGGGTAAAGAAGTTCCTGAGAAAAGGGCATGAAGATCCCAGCTGGTACTTTCGGTACTGTTTCGGTAGGGTTAATGATGATTGGTACAGAGGATTGTTTCCACAGGACGGGAAAAACATCAGAGGAGAAATAACACCTTCCTACACCACGCTGAAAGTATCCGAAATAAAGCACGTGCATCGGATGAACCCCAACATGAAGCTGATCCTGATCATGCGAGATCCAATAGACAGGGCATGGTCTCATTATCGTATGGTGCTCAGGAAAGAAGGGCTGGTGCACGCTGAGCTCTCAGAGACGGAGGTATTGGACATTCTGGATAGAAAGGTCTTAGCCCAAAAGGGTAATTATGCTCGTTCATTAGAGCGCTGGCTTAGAGTGTTCAAGCGGGAGCAATTGTTTGTCGGCTATTTTGATCAAATTAAAAATGAACCCACATGCTTGCTGAAGGCTATTTATAGTCACCTTGGCGTCTGCCATAGCACTATAGATGAGAAGGCAAGTGAACCACAGAATGTGGGTCATTCACTTATCATAGATCAAAAGTACGAGGGCATTTTAAGAGATAAAATGAAGGGGCAGATTATCCAATTGTACGACCTGCTTCAGGATCCGACGATTAAGAACTGGCTTTGACGGGTGATTTGCCGAAGTAAACCTTCTTTCGTTTTTGCAGTCGATATTCTCCACATCAGGACTATTTTTGACAGATGACCTATTCGATGCTATGAGATGCTTCATTGTCATTAGTACACTACTGCTACATCTTCTCACTCACGCTCAAGATCGTGATAGCCTTGTGTCGGCACTCAATTCTGCACGAACAGTGGACGACAAGGTAGCCACGCAAGTCAGGCTTTATCATGCTTGGTGGCAGGACTCATCGCAAGTTGCATTGAGCTATTTGGATGAGGCAAGAAAATTAATCCATGACGTAGAGAGTGAAACGACAAAGGCACGCTTGCTCTCTGCCATCGGCAGTGCGCTGTACCACGAGCGAAAGTCCGACAGCAGCTTGTACTACTTGGATCAGGCCTTGACACTATTTGATGCCGAGGGGGAGCAGGTCGAAGTGGCTCATGTGCTTGCGGACATAGGCTTGAATTATTACAGTCAGAATCATTTTCAGCGAGCCATGGACGCCTACTTGCAAGCCATGAAAATTTTGGAGTCTGAAAAACAGACCATAGATGTCATTGACCTACGCAATCGAATGGCGATGATACTAATTCAGCAAGAACAATTCACACAAGCGTTGGAGTATCTGAAAGCCAATCTGGCACGGGCAGGGCGGTCTGGCTCAGAGGTAGACAGAGTGAAGGGAGCATTCAACATTGCCAATGTGCTGAAACGAGATGGCCGACTGGAGGCTGCACTCGCGTACTGCGACAGCACGATCACCTTTGCCAAGGTTATAGAAATGGAATTTGGCGTGGCTAAAGCAAACGGCATGAAAGCCTACGTACTCCTGGACCTTCACCGCCCAGACGAAGCACTGGAAGCGATCGAAGCAGCCGAGGAAATTTTCATGCGCATGGATGCTAAGGTGGATTTGTTCCAGATGATGCTGGCCAGAGCTCGGGTGGCGCAGGAAAAGCAGCAATACGAGCAAATGTGGAATTTTGCCAGAAAGGCAAGAAACAGCTACTTATACATTCAGGATAGTGAACTTCTTCTGGAGCTATACGATGCAGAATATACTGCCGCATTGAATACCGGAAGATACAAGGAGGCACTAGACGCTGGGGAGCAAAGAAGCCTGCTGAAGGACAGCATATTTAAGATTTCAAATGCCGAAAAAATCAATCAGCTGCTCACACAATACGAGACAGAAAAGAAGGACAGAGAAATAGAGCAACTGCAATACCATGGCCAGCTGCAGGAGCTTAAACTCTCTCAGAGAAACACCCAACTCCTGGTGGGAGCCGTGGTTGCATTGCTGATTGGCCTGGTGGGCGTGGTGTATTTTCAGAAGAGAAAATTTGATCATTTGCAGGCAGTTTCGGATATGGAGCAGCGGCTCCTTCGCTCCCAAATGAACCCGCATTTCATTTTCAACGCCCTTGGCTCCATCCAAAATTTCATTCTCACCAACCAATCCTCAGACTCGGTAAAATACCTGGCCAAGTTTAGCCAGCTGATGAGACAAATCCTGGAACACAGCCGGGCGGAGTATATCTCCCTTCAAGAGGAAGAAGATATGCTTCGCATTTACTTGGAAATCCAGCAATTGAGATTTGATCCGCCATTCAGGTTTGCGATAGAAGTACACGAATCTTTGGAAGCAGAAGAAGTGGAAATTCCTCCGCTTTTTGCTCAGCCATTTGTGGAGAACGCCATTGAGCATGGCATATTGGGGCAGCCGGACGGGTTGATTCGGGTACACTTTTTACCGGATATCGCCGGAATAAAGGTTGTAATATCAGACTCAGGTGGAGCCAAAGCACCCTCCCCAAAATCCAAGGAGCATCGTTCGTTGGCGACCATCATCACGCGAGAGAGGCTGGACATACTGAGCAAAAAATGGAAGCAAAATTTTACCTTGGAAATTATACAGGACGAAGGAACGCAAGTGACGCTGCACCTGCCTGCCAAGGGAGCCTAGTATTCTCATAAGATGGAAATATGACAGCAGTAATCATCGATGACGAGAAGAAAATTCGGGACACGACAAGGGCTCTCATCCAAACGTTTGCTCCTGAAGTGATCATCCTTGGAGAAGCCGATGGGGTAGAGTCAGGGAGAGGGCTCATCGAGGCGCAACGACCCGAAGTGGTTTTTTTGGATGTGGAAATGGCCGATGGCACGGGGTTCGACCTGTTGTCATCTATGGCCGACAGACATTTTTCGGTTATTTTCATCACGGCTCATGATCATTTCGCTTTGCGTGCTTTTCGCTTTTCGGCCATCGATTACCTTCTGAAGCCGGTGGATCCCGATGAATTGGTCAAGGCTGTAGAGCGTGCCAAGACGCATGCAGCCATCAAAGGTGCAGATCAAAAAATCGAGCATCTGGTGAAGCAGGCCAAAAGCGAAGAACCTCCGAGAAAAATCATATTGTCCGACGCGACCAATGTCCATCTGATAGACATATCTTCTATTGTCAGGTGTCAGTCCGAGAATAACTACACGCGGTTCTTTATAGCCACGGGAGAGGAAATTTTGGTTTCTAAAACATTGAAGGACTATGAAGAGCTGCTTACGGACTCAGGATTTTATAGAGTGCACCAATCGCATTTGATTAATCTTGGAAAATTTGCCCGCATGGACAAGCGCGAAGGGGGAACCATCTTCATGACCGATGGCAGTGAAGTGCCGGTAGCCGTGCGACGAAGAGATGAACTCATGGACAAACTCCGCTCGCTATAATACGAAGAACCCCACCGGATTGCTCCATGTGGGGTCACTTCAGGGAAGTCTTTGTGAGTTAGAATTCTCGCACTGCCCGAATAAACAATTCATTGGAATCCTGAGGTGCAGACTCTGAGCAGGAGCCATCTGCGGTGCTCCCGAACACGTAGGCATAGTGGCCAAACATGGCGGGCGTGCTCGTCCAGAACCAGGACCAAACAGTCGACTGATAAAGCTTGTCTTCGTATTCGCACATGGCCAGAGCCTCATTTTGTGTCATTAGTCTCCAATCCGTGTATCCATTGATGTTAGAGACATTGACAAATGACTGTGCCTGAGAAAAAGTTCTTTGCAAAGCCAATGCGACCACTATTAGGCCAGTACCGTTTGTGGTGTTGAATTGTCCAATCAATCCACCTTCATAATCGTACCCAATGATAAGATCCAGATTGCTATTCTTGGCTTGATACGCCTGTAGCAGCGTTTGTCCCTCGCTCAATCTCTCGCTTATTTCGTTGGTGCCAGTGATGTCATTGACCGTAATAGACATTGCGCCAGTAGAGGATACGTCACTGTTTAGAGAGTTGGTTCCTTTGATCGTAACACTTAAAGTGGTTGAGCCTTCTCCAGAGAGGGCTTCATAGTCCAGCAGCGCACCATCTTTCACTAAGATTTCTCCTGAACTATTTATTTCGAAAATATCCGTCGCACCGTCGATGAGGCTGTACTGTACTTCACCTGCATCCGTCGAGGAAGTCACGGTAGCCACCGTAGTTCCGTTGAGGCTGTTTTCGTCAATGGTCGAATTGCTGAAACCGATATTTAGAGATTCCGCCACATTGTTTATGTCTATGGTCACCACTACGGTGGCTGATTCCTCGTCTTCGGCCTGTATTTCTACTGTGACCTCTATCTCCTGCACCGCCTCATAATCAAAGATGGTTTCGTCATTGACGGTGAGTTGAGCCGTGGTGGCATCTAAAGCCACTGCATCTTGGGGCGACTGACTCACGATGCTATAGGTGAGCGCTCCATCGCTGGCTGTGGCTGCCACAGTACCCAATACTGCTCCAGCCAAGGGGTTTTCATCTACTTCAAATTGCTGGTTGGAAGCCGTGATTTCGATCGGGCCGGCTGGCGTGGGATCATCCGAGCCAGAGCAGGCGCCTAAAATGATGGCGAGCAGTACGCCAGAGAATAGTTGTTGATTTTTCATGCTTGTGTTTTTTTCCTGAAGATGATTCCACCGTGGAATCACGCAGCAAGACTAGAGGCATCCCAGGGGTGGTGATGGTGCTGTTGAGAATTCGTCAGGACTTTTTGAGAATTCGTTTTGAAAGCATTAAAAAAGGGCAGTACACCTGCCCATTTGTATCTCGGTTAAAGCATGTCAAGGGAACGCAGAATTGAAATTTCGAAACAAAAAAAGCAGCCCCATCTGGGACTGCCTCGCATATCTGCATAGCAGATTGCCGCCTTAGTTTTTCTTCAAGATTTTTCGAATAGCCAGTATTTCATTGTGCTGATTTCGAATCTCTATGAGATACATTCCTTGATCAAAGGCAGAGAAGTCCACTGACTTATTCGCACTTTCGTGAATGAGCTTACCTTCTATGTTGAACAACCTTAGTTTAATATCCTCAGAATAGATTACTTGAATGCTTCCTGTCGTGGGATTTGGAAAAACTTCTGGAGCCAACTCATCCACCCCTAGTACCTGACTGATTGTAAGGATGCCATTTACTAAAATAAACTCATAGTTATCATCTGCTCCACCAGATAGGGTTATGTCGTAGCTTCCAGGCACACCGGCAGTCGCATCGCTCGAAATCGCTGGAATCGCATCAAGAACATTTTCATCTTCACCATTTACAAAACCTGAATAGCTGATCGTAAGAGTGGGTACGGCTTCAGACTGTGTAATCGTAATATCGTCAGCAGTTACAGTCAATAAAGCCTTCCCGATTGTTAATGTCCCATCCACGTAAGCGAAGTCATAATTATTGTCTGAGGCGTCTTGACTGATTTTAATGGGGTAGTCTCCACGCGGAGAAGACAGTGTAGCAATGGTAGAAATAGCAGATGGTAATACATCGAGAACACTTTCATCGTCTCCATTGACAAAATCTGAAGAGCTAAGTGGG
>CAYORY010000121.1:0-6455 GCA_964406435.1 uncultured Roseivirgaceae bacterium
TAAATATGACAAAGCGGAGGAAATGAAAGAAGAGATATTAAAATAATCACCTCCCCAGAAAAACAGAAGGCGCCATATTCACAGCTACTTCAAACTCTCGTTTGTTCAGAGATATTTCATGATCGAATGACTCAAAATAGCTGATTATTCTTTCGGTAGCCATGTTGCCAACAAGGGTGTCCTCCGCCATTGGGCACCCACCGAAACCATTGATTGCTCCATCCATTCTGCGGCAACCTGCCTTAAACGCGGCATGAATCTTTTCGCGAGTGGTCTCCAGAGTAGAGTGTAAATGTGCCCCGAACTCTACCTCTGGAAACTTGGGAATCACCGAACCAAAAAGTGATGCGATATTCTCTGGATTAGAAACGCCGATGGTATCGGCCAAAGAAATGATTTTCACTTTCATCGCCACCAATCTTTCCACAAATGCACCTACATAATCTAGCTCGTAAGGATCGCCGTAAGGATTACCAAAACCCATTGACAAATAGACAACTAACGTTTTCTTGTTAGCCTCACATAGTGACTGGATTGTTTCCAAGTCATTAAAAGCATCGTCAATTGATCTGTTGGTATTTCGTTGCTGAAAGGTCTCAGAGAGAGAAAGAGGATAGCCTAAGTACGTGATCTCCGGATGACTCACAGCGTCTGTGGCTCCTCTAACATTGGCTATGATGGCCAGCAACTTAGTGCGAGTACCATGGAGGTCGAGTCCGGCCAAAACTTCTGCCGTATCTGCCAGTTGAGGGATTGCTTTTGGTGAAACGAAGCTCCCGAAATCAATGGTATCAAAACCGACTTTCAGCAACTGGTTTATGTATTGAATTTTGAGATCCGTCGGGATAAATCCCTTCAGGCCCTGCATGGCATCACGTGGACATTCGATGATCTTCATCGAATCAAATTTACCCAAAATTTGGGCTAGAAAAATTCCTTGGCTATTCGCTTGATTGCATCGGATTTACCCATGCTGTAAAAATGCAGGACAGGTGCGCCTCTAGAAATGAGCTCCTTGCATTGCTGAATCCCCCACTCTATCCCAATCTCTTTGATCGCTTCATTGTCCTTTGCCTTGACCATTTCCTTTTCCAAATCTTCGGGCAGGTCGATCTTGAAGATTTTAGGCAGCACGGTCAAATGACTCTTGGTCGCTACTGGTTTTAACCCGGGAATGATCGGGACGGTGATGCCGATGGCCTTGCATTGATCCACAAAATCAAAATAGGCCTTGTTGTCGAAGAACATTTGGGTGACGATGTACTCTGCACCCAGCTCTACCTTCTTCTTTAGCCACTTCAAGTCGAAGGTCATGTTTGGTGCTTCAAAGTGTTTTTCCGGATAGCCGGCCACCCCGATACAAAAGTTAGTAGGGATGGCATTCTGTAGCTCCTCATCTATGTAGATCCCCTTGTTCATTCCAGCGATTTGCTCTACCAATTCCGATGCGTAGGCATTTCCGTCTGGCTCAGGGACGAACTCGCTTTCAGTTTTTATTTGGTCTCCTCGCAATGCAAGTACATTGTCAATGCCAAGGAAATTCAAATCAATTAGGGCATTTTCGGTTTCCTCTTTACTAAAGCCTCCACAGATCATGTGCGGAATGGCATCTATTTGATAATGGTTTTGAAGAGCAGCGCAAATCCCCACCGTGCCCGGCCGCTTCTTGATGCTCTTCTTTTCCAGCAAACCTCCAGCATGCTCCTTGTACACATATTCTTCCCGATGGTAGGTGACATCAATAAATGGAGGCTTAAACTCCATCAAAGGGTCGATTTGATCAAAGAGGTTTTGAATGCCAAAGCCCTTTCGGGGTGGAATGATTTCCAGAGAAAAGAGCGTGCGATCGGAGCGTTTTATATGTTCGGTTACTTTCATTTATTACTTAGGAATTAGGGGTTAGGGGTTAGGAGTTAGGGGTTACTTTCTACTTTCTACTTTCTACTTTCTACTTTCCAATTTGTCTTTCTACTATCAACCATATGCTAAATTCGGCGCGAGCCATTTTTCTATTTCTTTCATGCTCATTCCTTTTCTTCGAGCGTAATCTTCCACTTGGTCCTTATTGATTTTTCCCAATCCAAAATACTTGGATGCTGGATGCGAAAAGTAAAACCCCGAAACGGAGGATGCCGGATACATGGCGAAAGATTCGGTGAGTACGATCCCTGTGGTTTCCTCCGCCTGAAGCAAATCAAAAAGCAGTCTTTTTTCTGTGTGGTCAGGGCAGGCGGGATAACCGGGTGCCGGTCTGATGCCCTGGTATTTCTCCTTGATCAATTCATCATTGGCCAATGTTTCATTGGGAGCATATCCCCACAGTTCCCGTCTTACCTTTTGATGCATCAATTCGGCAAAAGCTTCGGCCAGTCTGTCGGCGAGTGATTTGACCATTATCTCCTTGTAGTCGTCGTGCTCCGCTTGGTATCGCTCAATCAACTTTTCGATTCCCAACCCGGCCGTCACGGCAAATCCACCCATGTAGTCTTGATTTTCAGACACAAAATCGGCGAGTGAAAGGTTGGGAATGCCGGGTGCCTTTTTACCCTGCTGACGCAAGAAATGAAAAGTCGTTTCTGCCCCCTCTTTGTCCACTACTACGTCATCACCATTTCTTTGGGCTTTGAATAACCCGACAACTCCAGAGGCCCTGAGGGATTTCTTCTCAATGATTTCATCCAGCATGGATTGGGCATCATCGAACAACTTCTTCGCCTCTGCTCCAACTGTAGGATTTTCAAAAATGGCAGGATATTTCCCCTTCAACATCCATGTGGAGAAGAAAGGGGTCCAATCTATGAATTCCCTAATCTCTGCGAGATCATAGCTTTCAAAAACTGTGATTCCAAGATTTTTTGGCTCTGCAGGTTGGAAATTTGACCAGTCGATCGGTGCTCCATTTCGCTTTGCGTAAGTGTGGGGAATGTAATTCTTCTCTTCAGTGCGGGATGCATGCCCTGCGGCCAATTCTTTGTATTCGGCCTTTATTCCTGCCGAGTACTCAGGCTCTCGCTCGCTCAGAAGATTGGTGGAAACTCCAACACTTTTTGAGGCATCCAGCACATGAACCACCGTGTGGTCATACTTCGGGGCAATTTTCACAGCGGTATGGATTCTGGAAGTTGTCGCACCACCAATCAAAAGAGGGGTAGTCATTTTTCTTCTGGTCATCTCCTCGGCCACATAGACCATTTCATCAAGCGATGGGGTGATAAGGCCACTCAAGCCAATGATGTCCGCCCCGATTTCCTGTGCTCTGTCTAGGATTTTTTCAGCAGGCACCATCACCCCCATATCCTCAATATCGAAGTTGTTGCAAGACATCACGACCCCTACTATGTTCTTCCCGATATCATGCACATCTCCTTTCACGGTGGCAAGAAGAATCTTGCCTTTTGTATTTCCGGATGCTTTTTCTTTCTCTAAGTAAGGTGTGAGATAAGCCACTGACTTTTTCATAACCCGGGCACTCTTCACTACCTGGGGCAGGAACATCTTTCCACTACCAAATAGGTCTCCTACCACGTTCATTCCATCCATCAATGGCCCCTCGATGACTTTTAGGGGGCTGTTGTATTTTTCTCGTGCTTCTTCCGTATCAACCTCTATGAAATCCACGATACCCTTTACCAGTGCGTGAGAAAGCCTTTCTTCCACCGTGGCTTCTCTCCATGCCAAATCCTCAACCTTCGTCTTCCCCTTTCCTTTTACATTCTCCGCAAATTGCAAGAGCCTTTCGGTCGCATCATTTCTTCTATTCAGCAATACATCCTCCACGTGCTCTAATAATTCCTTCGGAATCTCATCGTACACTTCTATCATGCCGGCATTGACAATCCCCATGTCCATACCTGCTTTAATACCATGGTATAAGAATGCCGAATGCATGGCCTCTCTCACCACATTATTTCCTCTGAATGAAAAGGAAACATTGCTCACTCCACCGCTCACTTTAGCTCCGGGTAGGTTTTCCTTTATCCAAGTAGTCGCTTGAAAGAAGTCAACCGCATTATTATTGTGCTCATCGATACCGGTGGCCACTGGGAAAATATTTGGATCGAAAATGATGTCCTGTGGTGGAAATTTCACCTTGTCGACTAGTACTCGATAGCTACGTTCGCAAATTTCTATTCTGCGCTGGTAGCTATCTGCCTGTCCATCTTCATCGAATGCCATGACCACAACCGCCGCTCCGTATCGCTTGATTTTCTTGGCATGCTCAATGAACTGCTCTTCTCCTTCTTTGAGCGAAATGGAATTCACCACGCCCTTTCCTTGAATGCACTTTAACCCCGCCTCAATAATTTCCCATTTGGAGGAATCAATCATGATTGGGATTCGGGCAATCTCCGGTTCGGAAGCAATCAAATGAAGGAACTTGACCATCGCAGCTTTTCCATCGAGCATCCCTTCGTCCATATTGACATCTAGGATTTGAGCGCCTCCACGTACTTGATCTAGTGCTACTTCGAGCGCCTCATCGTATTTGTCTTCGGCAATGAGACGAGCAAAACGTATGGATCCGGTGACATTCGTGCGCTCGCCAATGTTGGTGAAATTGGATTCAGAGGTGATGACCAGCGGCTCAAGGCCGGATAGTACCAAAGGACTTAGGGATTGGGGATTGGGGATTAGGTGACTCATTTTATTCTTGATTTTACTGATGAAATGAGTGCATTCAGTTTCTTTTGGAGTGAGTCTATTTTTACAAAAAATGATTCAAAATCGAATCGAACTAATTGTAATTTTTCGATAGCCAAAACTTGAGTTTCTAACTCAAAAGCTGAACCAATAGCAATTTCCAAATATCGTTTGAACTCCAATTCCGACGATCTACTACATCCCTCTGCAATATTCGATGGTATGGAAACTGAAGCACGGCGAATTTGATCTCCTAACCCATATTTCTCCTCCTTAGGCAATGCTTTGGAAATTTCATACACCTCCAGCATTATCTCGAATGCAAGTTTCCAAACATCTAAATCCTTAAATCGTCTCATCCTAAAACCAAATTCCTAAAACCCAACACCTTGAGACACCAAAAACTTTCTAGGCTCATACTGAGAAGCCAACCTCGCAATCGCCGAGATATGCTCCGGAGTGGTTCCACAACAGCCACCAATGATATTTACCAAACTGTCGTCCAAATATTCCTTAATCTGCTCAGCCATTTGCTCGGCGGTTTCGTCGTACTGCCCAAATTCATTGGGCAAGCCGGCATTTGGGTGGGCACTCACCAGAAAATCTGACTTATCCGAGAGCACCTTCAAATAGGGACGCAATTGACTAGCACCCAATGCGCAGTTGAACCCCACACTCAACAAGTCCATGTGCTGAATTGAAATCAAAAATGCCTCAGCAGTTTGCCCTGAAAGCGTGCGACCCGAAGCATCTGTAATAGTGCCCGAAACCATGACCGGAATATCTAAACCCCGCTCCTCTTTCACCTCATCTATGGCAAAAAGTGCTGCTTTGGCATTGAGTGTGTCAAAGACGGTCTCCACTAATAGCAAATCAACACCTCCATCAATAAGTGCCTCGGCTTGCTGGCGGTAAGCGACCCTCAAATCATCAAAACTTACTGCTCTAAACCCAGGATCATTTACATCTGGGGAAATGGAGGCTGTTCGGTTGGTTGGCCCCATAGAGCCAGCCACGAAACGCGGCTTGTGAGGTTCCATTTGCGTGAATTGATCAGCAACCTCCTTGGCTAATTTGGCAGATTCGAAATTGATCTGATAGACAAAATCCTCAAGCCCGTAATCAGCTTGTGCGATGGTCGTTCCTGAAAACGTATTGGTCTCTGCAATGTCAGCCCCAGCCCGGAAATACTCTGCGTGAATTTCCCTCAGAATATCTGGACGTGTCAATGCAAGCAAATCATTATTGCCCTTGAGCGATTTGGATTGATCCCTCAGTGCATCATTTCGAAAATCGTCCTCATCCAACTTATATCGCTGAATCATGGTGCCCATGGCTCCATCGAGTACAAGAATTCGTTCCTGAAGTATGTCTTTGATGTTTTTCATCTCTGGTTTTTACTACCGCTTACCAGAGAAAGAGAGATTAGCTCATCTGGTGGGAAGTAGCACCGAAACCGGGGAGGTTGCCGAGCTTTGCTCGGAAATCCTACCAGAAGGTTGCTAAGACGTCAGCGGGCCCAATCCCTCGGTCTTTCTTGATAAGCAGGGCAAAAGTAGGTGCAAACCCTGAGAGTTGAAAAAATAATATCGGCTTGAGTAAATAGTTGTCAGCACAATTAAATTGTTGCTTTCATAATTACCAGCAAGAATAAGTCTACCTTCGCGGCTCATATATAAAGCATATCTTTTGAGTAATTTTTCCACGCTGGGTCTTTCATCTTCTACATTGGAGATCATCCAGCAAATGGGTTTTGAAAAACCCACCGCCGTTCAGGCACAATCCATTCCCCTACTTTTAGAACATAATCCAAC
>CAYORY010000122.1:0-6432 GCA_964406435.1 uncultured Roseivirgaceae bacterium
CCTCCTCCGGACTCCCGCAGCACGTTCTCTCCAATAGCCGCCGCTAACAATTACACTCGTCCGACCATAGCGGATGATCTCGAGATCACCATAAAAGGCGGGCGCCATCCGGTAATTGAAAAGAACCTCCCGGCAGAGGAAGCATACGTCCCGAATGATGTCTTTCTGGACTCAGAGTCCCAACAAATAATGATGATCACCGGGCCCAACATGGCCGGCAAGTCTGCCCTGCTCAGACAAACCGCCCTGATCGTGCTGATGGCTCAGATGGGGTCATTCGTGCCTGCTGGTTATGCCCGTATTGGAATCGTAGACAAGGTGTTTACTCGTGTGGGGGCATCCGACAATCTGGCCAAGGGTGAATCGACCTTCATGGTGGAGATGACGGAAACAGCCAGCATCATGAATAACCTCAGTGATCGCTCTTTGGTGCTGATGGACGAAATTGGACGGGGCACTAGCACGTACGATGGATTGTCGATTGCCTGGTCATTGGTGGAATATCTGCACAATAATGGTCAGCATCGGGCAAAAACCCTTTTTGCCACGCATTATCACGAATTGAATGAATTGGCTACCGATCTGAGTCGTGTTAAGAATTACAATGTCTCGGTGAAGGAGCTGGAGAACAAGGTGGTATTCCTAAGAAAACTAGCTGAGGGAGGAACGGAGCATAGTTTCGGAATCCATGTGGCCAAAATGGCCGGCCTGCCAAACGAGATTGTCCTCAGAGCAAATGAAATTCTAAAGCATTTAGAAAAAGAAAAGATGTCGGACTCGGACAGGGCAAAGTTGGCAGATATGCCCACGAAGGAATTTCAGCTAAACCTCTTCGAGACTGACCCACGGATGGAGCTGGTTTTGGACCTTCTGAACAAAACGGACATTAACTCCACCTCTCCTGTAGAAGCACTCTTGAAGCTGAACGAACTCAAGGATATCCTGAAATCAAAATCGAGATAACTGTTTGATTTTGAGCTTAGCTTGTAGATTGGGTCAATTCTGCTACTAATAGAGCCCGGAAAGCCGCAAAATCTAGCGATCACTTTCAAGCCTTTCTAAGTAGCAACCAAAAACATAGGCTTTCATTTGATTATTAAGTTCAAATCCCGATATTTGCACTCCATTTTTGAAAACGGCGGAAAAGATGTCAAAAGTTTGTGAAATTTCAGGGAAGCGACCACAGGTAGGAAACAACGTTTCTCACTCGAATAATAAAACCAAAAGAAGATTCAATCCTAATCTTCAAAAGAAGAGATTCTACATTCCTGAAGAGGACAAGTGGATCACGGTGAAGGTGGCCACTTCTACGCTAAGAACCATCAATAAAAATGGTATCTCAAAAGTGCTTAAGAAAGCCAGAGAGCAAGGCACCACTTCTTTCTAATAAAACAAAACATTGCTTAAAAGCCCCCCGACAAGTCGGGGGGCTTTTTTTGTTCGCCATTCATCAGAATCTTTCTGCCACTCATCGCCATTGTCATTATATTCGAGTCCTTTAAAATTTGACCCAATGAAAAACTTGCTGCTCTCCCTCCTCGGACTTCTATTCGTGACCACCATCGTAGCGCAGGATCTGCCTTCAGATTTCCTTTCGAGTGAATTCCACACCGAGCGACGAACGCTTGTTCGAGACAAGATGCCCGAAAATTCGGTGGCGGTTTTCTTTGCCAACCCAGTGAGAAACCGAGCCAATGATGTGGACTATGTCTATCACCAAGACCCTAATTTTTACTACCTGACAGGATATAAAGAACCCCATGCCGTTCTACTAATTTTCAAAAATGAGCAGGAAGGGCCGGATGGCAAATACAACGAAATCATCTTCATTCAGCCTAGGAATGCTATGGCAGAAATGTGGACCGGTCGCAGAATGGGCATCAATGGCGTCAAGGACAAGCTGACGTTTAATCAGGTATTCAACAATACCGAGTTTGCCAACTATAACATTGACTTTTCGAAATTCGACAAAGTGCTTTTCTACGATTTTTTCAATGACGTGAGGGACTCCAATACCGAAGGAGACCTGTTCGACCTGATCGCATCGTTCAAGGAAAAGGCAGGTTATACTCAAGGTGAAAACATTTCCATGGAAGCTCAAGCCAACAATCTGGACATGAAAACCCTGGATCAAATCATGAAGGACTTGAGAGGCATCAAGACCGAAGAGGAAATGGTTTTGCTCAGAAAAGCCGTTGACATCTCTTGCATTGCACAAGTAGAGGTAATGAAAGCGATGCGACCCGGAATGTCAGAAATGGAAGTGCAGGGACTTCACGAATTCATTTTCAAGAAATACCAGTCAGAATACGAAGGGTATCCCTCCATCGTAGGAGCAGGGCACAATGGCTGCATTCTACACTACATCGAGAACTACAAACCGTCCATCGAAAGTGATGAAATGATCCTGATGGATTTGGGGGCTGAATATCACGGATACACAGCGGACGTCACTCGTACAATTCCTATAGATGGAAAGTTCTCGCCTGAAGAAAAAGCCATTTACGACTTGGTGTACAGGGCTCAGGAAGCGGCCATTCAAGCCTGTAAGCCGGGCGTAAACATAAGCCGTGATCTTGATCGTGCCATAGCTCGGAAGATAATCAACGAAGGTCTCGTGGAGTTGGGGATCATCAAGACCGTGGATGAAAGGCATCTATACTACCCACATGGCCTGGGCCATCACATCGGACTGGATGTGCATGACAAAGGAAATTACGAAAAACTTGAAGCAGGCATGGCCATTACGATAGAGCCCGGCATCTATATACCTGAAGATTCTCCTTGCGATAAAAAATGGTGGGGGATCGCTGTAAGAATTGAAGACGATGTGCTGATAACCAAAGATGGCTTTGAGTTGCTCTCTGATTTGGCCCCAAGAACCAGCGAGGACATAGAAGCACTGATGGCTCAGCCAAGTCCATTTGATAGTTTCACTCTACCAAGACTGGACGATTAACAAAATGTAGCAGTTATCATTTGATAATACCTCTATCAATTGATTAAATTGTGCGGATTCCTCAAAAAATTGGAGACCGAATTCATTCAAATAGACCCAAAACAAATCACCTCACTCTTAGATGAGGCATACGAAACTCGCGTCTCGGATTTACAAAAAAGCATTGAACTAGCTCAAAGGGCCCTTGACATAAGTAGGCAGGGGGGACTTCCAAAGTTCATTGCTGAGAGCCTCTGTAAACTCTCACTTTTCTACATGATTATCGGTCAGAATGAGAAGGCGATAGCAATGGCCAATGAAGCGATTGCTCTTTTCAAGGAACTGGATGATGAAAAAGGAGTAGCAGATGCCAAGTACAACATAGCTGGCACCTATTACAAAACCGATCAATTCCATCTGGGACTTCAGGCGTTGGAGGAATGCCTGATTATTTATCGAAAGCACAAAGATTACTACAGTCAGGGGCGTGTGCAGAAAGCCATGGGGACGATCTACGAGTATTTTGGAGATGTAACCAGTGCTACCCTCGCTTATGAAAGCTCCATACAAGCCGGTGAAAGATGTGGCAATCAGGATTTGGTATCTAACGCGTACAATCCACTCTCCGGCATTTTGATGAAAGCTGGAAGAAAAGAGGAAGCAATGGAAATGATCCAAAAGTCCATTAGCATAAAACAACAGACAGGAGATATCAGAGGGTTGGCTTTTGCTATTTATGGCAGAGGGAAAATCCACGCTCGATTGGAGGAGTTCCAGAAAGCTGAAGCGGATTATAACGAAGCACTGAGGATTCATCAAGAATCAGGTGAAAAACTGGGAGCCACGATGGTGCAGAGAAAAATGGCTGCTTTGTACTTTCAAATGGGTCATCTGGAAAAAGCAAAGAAAACGGCCCATCTATGTTTGCAGTCCTCTGGTGAGCACAACATCGCCCTTATAAAATCAGATACGTATTATCTCCTTTATCAAATTTCCAAAATCGAAAAGGATATTGATAAGGCGCTTGAGTACCTGGAAGCCTATACTCGCGAAAAAGAAAGTATTATCAGAGAACGTCATCATAAGATGATCAAGAGTTATGAGATCACCAATCGCATAAATTCTCTTGAAATTGAGGCCGAATCTCAGCGGCAAAAGGCAGAAATAATTGGGAAGAAAAATCAGGAGCTCGATTTGTTTTTTCATCGTGTGTCACATGATCTGAAGGGGCCTATTTCATCGCTGATGAGCATTGATTATGTGGCCAGAAATGAGATAAAGGATGGCAAAGTGCACCACTTTCTCGACCTGGCCAAAGCCCAAACCAATCGCATAAATTTGATACTCGATGAGCTTATAAAGCTCACTCGGGTCACACACTCGACCGACGCACATGAAGCAATTGATTTTGATCAGATGATTAATCAATGTATAATGTCGTTCGACACATTACCAAATTTTGACAGAGTAAAAATCCTGAAATCTGTTGAATCGAATTTCGATTTTCATGCCCCTTGGGCACTGGTAAATACCATCCTTCAAAACCTAATTGAGAATGGAATCAAGTACGCTCGAATAGATCAAGAGGAGAGTTTTGTGAAAATCAGCGTGAGCGACCAACACGATCACATAAAGATCGAGGTTCAGGACAATGGTGTGGGCATGTGCAAAGACACGGGAGAAAAGATATTCGAAATTTTCTACCGAGCCGAAAAGGACATACAAGGGAGCGGGCTCGGACTCTACATTCTTCATCGCGCAGTAGAAAAGCTAGAAGGAACTATCGATCTGGAAAGCGAACCAAATGTTGGCTCCACCTTCAAAGTCACACTGCCCAAAAGGCGGTTATCCTAGCAGCCGCAGCTTCTCCATGAGCAGCTCGTTTTCGTCTGGTCGTCCTACCGTTATCCTTATGCAGTTTTCCAGCTTACCACCCAAGGGCCTGACAAGCACTCCATTCTTCATCAGCCCTTCATATACCTGCTTCACCCTTTCCGAAGACTCCCAAATGGTCATCAGAAAATTTGCATAAGAAGGAACGTACCTAATTCCCATTTCATCAAAATTCCTGTAGAAAAACTCCATGCCTTCAGCATTATTTCGAACCGTTCTCTCCACAAATTCCTCATCTTGTAGCGCTCCAATGCCTGCCGCCTGAGCCAGGGCACCCGGCTCGAAAGTCAGCTTTGCTTTGTTCATGGCCTCTATCACCTTGTGATGTCCCACTCCATACCCAATCCTCACCCCCGCTATCCCATACGCCTTGCTGAACGTTCGAAGCGTTAGCACATTGGCGAAATCAAATTCCAGCGAATTGGGGAATTCCGGATCCAAACCCACCGAAAACTCAAAATAAGCTTCATCCACTATGACCAAAATATGATCAGGGATGGACCTGATAAACTCTTTCAATTCTGCCTTAGGGATCATTGTCCCAGTCGGGTTATTGACATTTGCCAAGTAAATCACCTTAGTGTTGATGTTGATCCTAGACTTGATGGCATCCAAATCAAAACCGTAAGTATCCGCCATGGGCATGGACACACATCGAACATTGTTGATACGCGCCCAATTATAAATGATCACAAAACTACCCTCTGACGTGAGCAATTCATCCTCGCCGGAGCACATGGCACGAATGGCAAGCATCAATATTGATTCGGATCCATTTCCCAATAATACCTCCTCGGGCTTCCTTCCAAACTTAAGCGCCAGCCTTCTCCTTAAACTGAATCCCGTTGGATCAGGATAATAGTTTACACCATCGCACGCCTGCGTCACTGCTGCCATAGCTTTTTTGGAGACCCCAAGCGTATTTTCATTATTCCAAAGAATGGCCATCCGTTCCCATCCAAATTCTTCCTTGAGCTGTGCAATGGTCTTGCCCGGATCGTAACTTCTGATCGCTCCAATGTTATCAGGGATTCTCACATTCATCATCGCTAATCTAATCTCATTTTTATCACTCTGCCATTTTCCACCATCAAAGTCAAACAAGTTGCCGATTCCTTACCCCCGACAAAGGATCGTATGTTAGTTTTGCGGGAATTTATGCTAACCACCAATCCTTCATCACATGCCAAGAGACACCAGTATTAAATCCGTACTAATAATTGGTAGTGGCCCCATCATCATCGGCCAAGCATGCGAATTCGATTACTCGGGAACCCAGGCTTCTCGCTCACTCAGAGAAGAGGGGATTGAAGTCACACTCATCAATTCCAACCCCGCCACGATCATGACCGACCCGGTCACTGCGGACAATATCTACCTCAAACCCCTGACCAAGCAATCGATTCGTGAAATTCTTGAAATTCACAAGATCGACGCAGTGCTGCCCACCATGGGAGGCCAAACTGCCCTGAACCTGGCGATAGATTGCGAGAAAGCCGGAATCTGGAAAAAGTATGGCGTAAGAATGATCGGGGTAAACATTGACGCGATCGAGACCACAGAGGACAGAGAGAAATTCCGACACAAAATGATCGAATTGA
>CAYORY010000123.1:0-6425 GCA_964406435.1 uncultured Roseivirgaceae bacterium
CCACTTTCTCATCTGCCTTATAGTAAACATTGGTCACGCTCAGGTGAAAGGGGTGAAGCCAGAGAACAAGCGCACACAGGTGGATCATGGCTCTAAAATTAGGCTATAGTAATGTACAAGAGCAATAGAGGATTACTTTTGACGAGATATGAATACATGGACGGTCTATTTGTTTGTCGTGCTGATGATTGGTTCATCTTCAGTAAGTGCACAAACGAAACATATGAAGCTCACCGAAAGGGAAACTGAAAAAGAGGTAATCCTAAAAGAAAACACCCGAGTCCGTGTGAAAACGGAAGAGTTCAGGCGAGCCGGACGCTTAAAAATCATGGAAGGCGATCAATTGATGATACGGAACAAGGTGCTGAATGTGTCGGATATTCAGAAAATCAAGCGACAGCCTCTGGCCATGATCATTGTTGTGGATGGAGGTTTATTACTTATTAGTGCGGTAGCTACTGGCATTGCCATTGGAGGTGCACTCTACACGGGTCAGGCAGAACTTTTGCTCGTCCTTATTCCTGCAGGTTTACTCATGGATGTTTCCATACGCACCCCAAACCCTTTGCCCGCATACAGGCCTACCAGATGGGATATTAAAATTGAAAAGTAATGTCAGAGTTCTCATTGTACTTTCAGCTCGGTATGGAGCATATTCTGGACAAGTCAGCGTATGACCACATGGCGTTCGTCATCGCCTTAGCTGCGCTCTATCAAGTGGCAGATTGGAAAAAAGTATTGATCCTGGTCACTGCCTTCACCATTGGCCACTCAGTCACTTTGGCGTTGGCTACCCTGAAATTGATTTCGGTCAACATGGATGTAGTAGAATTTCTCATACCTCTGAGCATCTTTTTCACGGCCATCTCAAACCTATTTGTGACCGAAAAAGCAATGCATGACAAAAAGATTCACTTGAATTATCTGCTTGCGCTCATCTTTGGTTTGATCCATGGCCTTGGCTTCTCAAATTACCTGCAAGCCATTCTTGGAAAAGAAGAATCAATCACAGCACCTCTATTTGCCTTTAATGTAGGCCTGGAGGCAGGTCAAATAATTATAGTTGGGATATTCCTTTTAATAAGCTTTATTTTCGTTTCCGTTCTAGGTGTTCAGCGCCGCGATTGGAAAATAATCATTTCGTCCATGGTGGCCGGGGTGGCCTTCACCCTCACGATGGACGCTGTTTTTTGGTAAGAATTAATAACGAATCAAATGAAGAAAGTTTTAGCATTAACCTTTATGACCCTATCGGTTTTGGCCTTTGCCCAAGACGATGATGTAGACTACACATGGAACCAAAAGTTCGAGCAACTTGGAACTATGCTGCCTACGGCAAACACCTATCGAACCGCCTCTGGGGCGCCAGGTCACGAGTATTGGCAGCAAAAAGCCGATTACAAAATGGACATTGTTCTGAACGATGACAACCAAAGCATTTCTGGTAAGGAAACGGTGACCTACTACAATCAATCACCAGACGTTTTGCGATACCTGTGGGTGCAGCTGGATCAAAACATGAGAGCGCAAGATTCGGATTCCCCAAAAGTGGGACGAGGGTCTGCGATCAGAGATACGGTTACCACCAGAACAATCGGGGCTTATGTCAACGATTTTGATGGTGGTTTCAAGTTGACGGCTGTAAAAGATGCAAGCGGAAAGGACTTGAAATACCAAGTGAACAAAACAATGATGAGAATTGATTTGCCAACACCCCTTAAACCGGGCGAAAGCACCTCTTTCAAAATCGATTGGAATTACAACATTAACAACAGAATGTTGGACGGTGGCCGATCAGGGTTAGAGTACTTCCAGGATCAGGACGAATACTTGTACACAATCGCTCAATTCTTTCCAAGAATGGCCGTGTACAATGATGCCGAAGGATGGCAAAACAAACAATTCCTTGGAAGCGGAGAGTTTGCATTGACTTTCGGAGACTATGACGTGAAGCTTACCGTGCCTTCTGATTTCATGGTGGGTTCTACTGGTACGCTTCAGAATCCTGAAGACGTGCTTACTAAGGACGAAATGAAAAGATTCAAGGAAGCCCAAAAATCTTATGACAAGCCTGTAATCATCACTACCCAAGCTGAGGTAGAAGCCAAGATGGCCAACAAGGGCAATGTCAAAGGAACTAAGACGTGGAATTTCAAAGCAGAGAACGTTCGTGATTTTGCTTTCTGTGCGTCAAGAAAATTCATCTGGGATGCCCAGGCTGTGAAACTTGAAAACGGAGCTGAGCCTTTGGCCATGTCTTATTACCCACCAGAAGGAAACCCTCTTTGGGAGGAATGGTCTACTAAAGCAGTTGCTCAAACGCTGGTGACATTCTCTAGACACACGGTTGATTATCCATATCCAGTTGCTATTTCAGTACACACTGCCAGCATCGGCATGGAGTACCCAATGATCTGCTTCAACTACGGACGACCAAATCCAGATGGCACGTACTCTGACCGATTGAAATACGGAATGATCTCAGTAATCATTCACGAGGTGGGTCACAACTTCTTCCCGATGATCATCAACTCTGACGAGCGTCAGTGGACATGGATGGATGAAGGGTTGGACACTTTCATGCAGTATCTCACCGAGAAGGATCTTGACCCTGACTATCCATCAAGAAGAGGCCCAGCGGAGAACATGGTCAATTACATGAAAGGAGATAAGCGATTCATCCGACCTATCATGACCAACTCTGAGCAAATTCTTCAGTTTGGAAACAATGCCTATGGCAAACCAGCCACGGCTCTGAACATCCTCCGTGAGACAGTAATGGGTCCTGAGCTTTTCGATTATGCATTCAAAGAGTACGCGAGACGATGGGCATTCAAGCATCCAACACCTGCTGATTTCTTCCGAACTATGGAAGACGCTTCTGCCGTGGATTTGGATTGGTTCTGGAAAGGATGGTTCTACACTACCGATCACGTGGACGTTTCTGTGGACGAAGTGAAGTGGTTCAAAATGCTTTCTGAAGACAACAATCTTGAGAGAAAGAATGTGAAAGCCAAAATGGAGAAAAGCGAAAACAGCGACATGCTGGATTTCACTGCTCAGGCCGAAACATTCGTGGTGACACCAACCACCTATGTGGGTGAGTATCGAATGGATGCACCCAACGAGGAGCTGATGGCGGCAGGCAAGGACAAAAACTTTTATCAAGTGAAGTTCATGAACAATGGTGGCCTTGTGACTCCTGTGATCATCGAATGGACTTACGCCGATGGCACCAAAGAGCTGGAGCAGCTGCCTGCTGAAATCTGGAGAATGAACGAAAATCAGGTGACCAAGACCTTCATGAAAGAGAAGGAAGTGGTAGCGATTGCGATTGATCCACAGAAGAAAACAGCGGATGTGGATACAGAAAACAATATCTTCCCCAGAAAAGCACCTGAAACACGGGTGGACAAATTCAAAGAAGGAAAATGAAATTAGTTAACCTAATCTTAGTAGCAGGCGGCCTCTTGGCCGCCTGTTCTACTTCCAAGAAAGATGCCTCATCTTCGGAAGAACCCATCGTGGAGGCAATAGAAGTGGTACCCAATCCTCCTGCTGAGGGATTCGACACGGAGGGCTCTGACGCCATTGCCGTTCTACTTGCCGATCAGGTCATGGATGCTATGGGCGGTCGGGAGAATTGGAACAACACCCGCTACATCTATTGGAACTTCTTCGACGCACGTACCCTTCTTTGGGACAAATGGACCGGAGATGTACGCATTGAATTCCTGAAAGAGGACATAAAGATTCTGATGAATGTCAGGTCAATGGAGGGGAAGGTCTGGAAAGATGGAGCCTTGGTTGAAGATCCTACTGAGGTGCTGAGCCGAGGCAAAAGCATCTGGATCAATGATTCCTACTGGCTGGTGATGCCCTTCAAGTTAAAAGACTCTGGAGTCACGCTTAAGTATGCACGCGAGGACACCACTTTGGCGGGGACTCAATCCGAAGTACTCAATCTTACCTTCGAGAATGTAGGGGATACGCCAGACAACCGATATGAAGTGTGGGTGGATCGTGAAACTAAGCTGGTGACCCAATGGGCTTTCTATAGATCTTACGCCGATACCTTGGCGGGATTCACGCTTCCCTGGGGAGATTATCAGCAGTACGGAAATATTTTTTTGTCCGGCGACAGGGGCGAACGGGATCTCACGGACATTCGGGTGCTCAAGGAGGTGCCTCAGGGGATTTTTGAGGATGTGGAGGTGACATTGTAGGAAAATGTCGAGGTGCGGACAGCCTCCAAGGAACCATGTTCCCCTAATATCTATTTTGCCTGAAACAATCGGAATATGAAAGCCATTTGGAACAACGAAGTGATCGCCGAGAGCGACGAAACCGTTGTGGTGGAGGGAAATCATTACTTTCCTCCTCACACGATCAAGCAAGACTTTTTCAAGGAGAGCACCACGCATACCACCTGTCCGTGGAAAGGCGAAGCGAGCTACTATACCCTCGAAGTGAACGGCTCAGAAAACAAAGATGCCGCTTGGTACTACCCCGAAACCAGCGAACTGGCCAAGAACATCAAAGGCTATGTCGCTTTCTGGAAAGGTGTGAAAGTGGAGGGTTAATTTTTTATCTCCACTCCACCGAACATCACAAAACCCGTGATTCTGATCTCGGGCCCATCTTGGGTGACCTTGTCTCGTTCGTCACTTATTCCTCCAAAAATCGGCGTGGCAGTGACGTTGATGTTCCAGTTGGCGGGCGCTTTTAACTCTACGCCTCCGAACATACAAAAGACATCTATCACCGCTTCTTCGGTAGGCACAGCTTCTCGCAGATCAATCTCCGCGCCCCCAAATACGGTTGTCAATTTGCCTCCTGAAAAGGCTTGGCTACTGAATTTTTTCTGGCTGCCGCTAAAAATGTTTGTTGAATCAAAGCTCCCAGAGTCATCCAATTTTCCCCCAGGACTGTTTCGTTGACGAAGTATAAAAGCCACGCCAAGGACTATTAAAATTATGGGCCAAAGAAGGTTCATATCAAAATAGAAATACCGCTGAAACCAGAAAAAACCTCCGATAAGGACGAAGACCAGAGCGGGCTTTGGTTTACCGGAGATCAGGAAACCAATCGCGATCAGGAAAAGAAAATTGGGCCACCGAAAGATGTAATAGGTTATGTCGGGCATCCAGCCAATGTTTCGAATGAGGAAGAGCCCACCTAGTAGGACGAGAAGTAAACCGAGTGCTGATCGTTTCATGATTGTATGATTTTGGAAGGGGAATTTAGGCCATTTTGACATTTTTAACAGTCATTCGTAGACACGATGGCTGAATTTTTACGTTGGTGTAATGGTTGTGTAGAAGTGTGTAAATAAGAGCAGATATGCGAGTAGAGAAGGAATTGATCAAATTGTTAGGCGAGTCCGCAGACTTGGTCAACACAATAAATGGCGGAATGAGTCTCGCCCATATTCATAAGTATAAGTTGGAGGATCATTATCTGGTGACAGTGAAAGTTCCAGGGGTGGCGAAGCAGTCCTTGAAGGTCGAAACACACGACGGAAATCTGTTTGTCTTCCAATTGATGCATCTTGAAGATGGAATTGAGATTCCGTATATGATTGCGAGTATTCCGCTAAAACCCAATGTTGATTTGAACGGCATTCGGGCGAATTTTGAAGGAAAGAATCTGAACATCGTCATGCCCATTCAGGAGATGGACGATGAAGCCATGGATCGCGAAATCAAAATTGACTTTTAATCTGTAATGATTCGGTTCGATCAAATCGACCTCACAAAGTTGGAGTGATTACTTCTCGAAGGAGTAGTCCTTCAAGAAAGAAATACGTTGAGATTTTCTTAAAACCTTGCTTTTTAGCTCCTCGGACCATTCGATAGAATGTCGGGATTTATGAGGATTATCATAAACGATTCCTGCGCATGCATGGAGATATTCTTTGCTGGGTTCCACACCTAAGAATTTGATCAATTTTCTTAGTGTTTTTCTAGGCTTGGCAATCAAGTCCTCATGATGCACGTGCATCACCTCTAACTCCTGTGTGCGAAGCAGGTTTCGGATATCACGAGCTTTGCGAAAGTAAGAACCAATTTTTCTCTCCAGGATTACTCGATCCAATTGACCTTTGCCCTTTTCTAAAGAAGTCTTTTTGTTGGTTACACTTCGGATCTTCCTATTGTGCATCGTTGCTATGTTATCGAATGGATTCCGAATGACATGCACATATTTTACAGGCACTTTTACGCGATTATTGAGCGTTTGACAAAGTGTAGGATTGTCAATTATTCGCTTTCGGGAATTGTTACCCTTCTTGTCGCCTATGACCAGCGGTGATTTTTTTCGACCCTGAAACCACCCTTCCACATGATAATCATACCCACTCCATTTATTGCCAAGGACTACCGAAATAAGCTTTGACCAAAATTCCAAATAGAAATAGAGTGCGT
>CAYORY010000124.1:0-6345 GCA_964406435.1 uncultured Roseivirgaceae bacterium
CCGCTATCTTGAAGGGAATTCAAGACGATGAGATCAAAATTCTTCTTTTCTAATTTCTTGATTGCATTCTCCTGCTCATTGGAAGTTTCAAGCGCAAAACCAACGGACAGTTGATGGCTTTTCCTTTTACCCATTTCAAATGCTATATCAGGATTTGGTGCCAATTCCAGTTTCAGATTTTCACCATTTCGTTTGATTTTATCTTTAGAAACAGCGCTAACACCATAATCGGCAACTGCTGCAGCGAACACAGCTACATCCATTTCTTCGAAAGTCTGTTCACTGACATCCATCATTTCCTTGGCAGATTCTACTTTTATTAGGGTCAAATATGGATGCTCCTTTGGGATGTATTGTGCCGGACCTGTAATAAAGGTGACATCAGCTCCTGAGTCCAAAAAGGCCTGCGCTAAGGCTGTGCCCATCTTACCACTCGAATGATTGCTGATGTATCTAACCGGGTCAATAGCTTCCTGTGTAGGGCCTGAGGTTATCATGACCTTCTTCCCTGATAGCAAGCTAGAATGCTGAAAATGCTTTTCAATAGCTGCCATTAGGTGCTCCGGCTCGGCCATTCGGCCCTGACCCTCTAAGCCGCTGGCCAATTCCCCGACTTCAGCATCGATTATCAGGTTGCCGTATGAGTGGACTTTCTCAAGATTGGCTACCGTGGTAGGATGTTGGTACATGTCCAAATCCATGGCTGGAGCCAGCATGATCGGACATTTGGCGGATAGATAAGTGGCACAAAGCAAATTGTCGCAGTAGCCATTGGAGAGTTTCGCTAAAGTGTTTGCGGTGAGTGGCGCGATCACCATCAAATCGGCCCACAAGGCCAACTCCACGTGGTTGTTCCATTCACCCGTTTCTGACTTGAAATAGTCAGAATACACTGGGTTTTTGGACAATGTGGATAGCGTGAGGGGGGAGATGAAAGCCTTGGCCGATTCCGTCATCACCACCTTGACTTCTGCATTGGCCTTTTTTAGCAAACGCACAAAAAAAGCGGCTTTATAGGCTGCAATAGAGCCCGTCACCGCTACTAGTATTTTTTTGCCGGTCAGCATGACCAGAATCTAATTAAAGTACTGATGATTCCTCAGCTTCTTCTTCAGGAAGTCTGTAATTCAGTTTGTCTTCAAGAAATTCATCCGTCGCTGCTGTGCTTGGCTTTGGCATGCGCTCATAGAACTTGGAGATTTCTATCTGCTCTCTGTTTTCAAAGATTTCCTCAAGATTATCCACAGAGGAAGCAAATTCAGCAAGTTTGTTGTTCAGTTCTTCTTTGATTGATGCGCTGATCTGACGTGATCTTTTTCCTATCACTACCAAAGACTCATAGATGTTTTGAGTTGGTTCAGCGATTTTTCTACACTCTCTTGTTTCTAATGATGCGTTGTTGCTCATGTGTCCTTTTGATTTCGATCGGCAAATTTAGCTAATTCTTCCCGGCTTTTTACGAAGTATTGCTCAGCTTCTTTTAAATATTCGCTACTAGGATATTTCTCAATAAAACTCTGATAGCGATCGATGCATTGCTGAAAGCGCTCTTCCTGCTTATCAGGAATGCTTGCCTTGGCATAGTCGTACATGGTTTCTATGCCTATGTAGCTAATTTCTTCATTGAATTCTGAATCGGGAAAGTCTTTGTGAAAATTATCAAAAACGACCATTGCGGCTTTGTATCGTCGTATTTTGTAATACAGCTTGGCGTTGTTATACGCTTTGGTTTCCAGTTTCACCTGAAGTTCACTGATCAAACTATCCGATGTGACCACTTGCTCGGAAGCTGGGTATTTTTCAATATAAGTTTGAAGTGCATCTATTGCTTCGTAGGTAGAGGTTTGATCCAGGTTGTATTCCGGAGACTGAAGGTAAAGTGAAATGGCTCGCATGTACTCGGCCTCCATCACGTATTCACTTCTACCATACGTCCTGACGAATTCTCCAAACTGATGCGCACTCAGGATATACTGGCCCTGATGATAATAGGCATAGGCGAAATAGAAATTACCAAGCTCTGCCTCTTTGGTTCCTCTGATGATGGGCAGGATTTCTTCAAGAAGCACCTCGGTTTTTTGGTACTTTTCTCTCTTGTAATAGTCCAGTGCCGCGTCGTATTTCAACCTCCAGTCTGGGCTTTTTTGAATCTTCCTGAATTTGCTGCAGGAAGAAGAGAAAATTATAAGCAGGGCAAGAAAAGAAAATTGGAGTACTGACCTCATGGACGATAAAATAGGTCGCAAAAGTATAAGACTTGAGGCTAAAAGCGCAGAGATGCCTGAATCATTCCGATCCCTTCTCTTCTTTTTTAACGTTTTTTTTGTCCATCAATTCTTTTTTGATCGGAATCATCCCTTCGGGATCCAGAATGACGGATGGAATTTTTGATTCCATCGGCTCCTCCTGCTGCATGGGTACGGACTTATGCAAAACCTCCAGCAAACTGGGTCTTTCGTCTCCTCGCCACAGGAATCCCTGCAGTCGCTGCACATCAGGGGTTAGTTCATGAGGTGGTATGAAACGTGCCTCGGGCTTTACATAAGCACTTATATTTCGCAAACTCCTGCCCTCAAAGCGCAGTTTCAGGTTGCTGCACAAGATTCTGTTCATACCCATCAAAATAGAATCTCCTTCGGCCAGGGCATAGTAAATTACTTCTCCGTTTCCGTTTACGTCCACTTCGTCTATGTTGCCACCCTTGAAGTGTGCCACCATATTTCTTCCTTTGATCTGGTTGTGATTTACCAATGTGTCCTCTGAAGACATGAAAGCATTCTTTCTTAGATACATCTTGTCGATGGTGCTATCAGACAGAAGTATGTTAATCGTGTCAGCTTCTATCTGATTGTTTTTGCTCCACATGATAGGGTCATGGTACATGTAGATCATCGAATCAGAAAGATGATAGGCTGCCGAATCAGCCAGCCCTTGTAGATTCGACTTGAACACCTTCACGTTGTTATAGGCCAGTATTCTTTTGATTGAATCAATTTCACTTTCGATATAAATGAGGGTGTCAGCCGATAGATAAAAGGTATCTGTTTTAAGAATCCGTTTCATCACTGGATTTCCATAGATTTTACTTAACCCATTTGCTTCATCGTTATACCCTTCATCTCCAATGATGATTACGTCTTTTTCCTTTGCGATAAGTTTTACATGGCCAATCGCTTTATAATATTTCTGTGCTTGGTCAAAGAACAAGTCGTCACCTTCAAGAAAGTTATTTGGCGTTTCGACCTTGCCTTCTACGAATAGCGATTGGTCTATCTCAGTTCTGAATTCTCCGCCATTCGCATAGAGTGTGCTTTGCTTGGTCGAATCATTTTCTGAATTGTTACTTACAATCTCTGTTGGACCAGGTGTAGTGGCCACTTTAGTGCGGGTGTTGTAGTGCAAGTCTTGACTTTTCAAAACGTACTTTGGGGCCACCAATACCACATCAGTTTTAAAGGTGGCATATTTCTGTTTTGCATAATAGTAGCCAATCTTACTGGTCAGGGTATTGGTACTGTCCACTAATTTGCCACCATTGAAATAGTGACCAATTTCCTCGTCCATGTTATAGTCCAGATTGTCAGTAGTTAACTTGCTTTGGCCTTTGGTGTAGACTACTTTTTGCCTGAGTTCTGCTTTTCTGGTGTTGCCATCATAGTACAGCTTTCTGGCCGTAATGGTGACCGAATCATCCACAATCCGAACGTACCCGAAAGCCTCCATGGCATTTCTTTTTCGGTAGAAATAAGAGCTGTCGCAATATATTGTTGTGCTCTTTTGAGTAAAGACTACATTGTCCAGCAGGCGTTGAACTTTCTCACCTTTTATTGTGAGTACCTCCATGGTTCCTTGCGCTTTGTACTTCACCTTATCATTTCGCTGGGCCGTCGCACTAAGCCCAATGAACAATGCCAATAAAAAAGTGAATTGTTTTACCTTTCCCATTCTTTCGCAAAGCTAGTAAACCCCTGTCCCTTAACGGAAATTCTGAATGATCGAACGAGTAAAAGATTTCATTCTAGTCAATGACCTTCTTCATAGAAATGAAAAAATACTCGTGGCTGTGAGTGGAGGTCTGGACTCCATGGTCTTGCTTCATTTGCTCAAGGCACTGGAGTACGATGTATCAGTAGCTCACGTCAATTACCAACTTCGAGGAGAAGATTCAGCTGAGGATGAAAAATTTGTGCGGGAGAAGTGCGCGCAATTCGGAATCGAATTTTTTGGCAGGAAGGTGGATTTGGAAAAGTCCGGAAAGTCTATCCAAATGGAGGCTCGAGAGGTCAGGTATTCATTCTTTGATGAACTACTGAGAACCAATGGCTTTGCCAAAGTGGCCACAGCCCATCACCTCCATGACAGCCTCGAAACGTTTCTATTAAATGTAGCAAAGGGAACAGGCATTGCCGGTTTAACAGGCATCTCGGCCATGCATGGGCATGTCATTAGGCCGTTAAGCTGTGTAACGAGAGATGAAATTCTGACCCATGCCAAAGCTCAAGGAATCGATTGGAGAGAAGATACATCCAACCATGAATCTAAATATCAGCGAAATCAAATTCGCCATGAGATGGTTTCATCGATGATGACGTTGAATCCGTCTTTACTGAGCACATTCGCATCCACTCTCGATCGGCTGCAAGGTGTGCAGCAAGTCCTGGAGGATGAAGTAGAAAGAATAAAAGGCAAATATCTGAAGTTGGGTGATCCTATTGAGTTAGAGGTTTCTTGGATGGACGCTTCATTGAAAAACCTGGTTCTGCTTCATGAAACACTGAGAGTATTTAATGTGAGTTTCTCTCTCAGCAAAGAAATTGCTCAATGCACTGAATCAGGAAAACAATTCTTCACAGCTACACACCGAATCTACCGTGACAGACAAAGACTTTTGATCACGTTGATTGACAAAACACCGATTGATGAAATCCTTATCTCAGAACCAGGCCATTTCAAGTGGGGTGAACTTTCGATTTCAGTCGATGTGGTTGATAGCACCCAAGTTACTCTCACACGAGGAGCCAATATTGCCCATTTGGATGCCTCGGTTGCGACTTTTCCTTTACGGGTCAGAGCATGGAAGCAAGGCGATATTTTTAAGCCATTGGGCATGAAGGGAAGCAAAAAAGTAAGCGATTTTTTTATTGATGAAAAGGTGGCCGTCTTATCCAAAGAAGGGATTCCAATTTTTGAATCCAAGGGTCAGATTGTTTGGATAGGTGGGTACCGAATTTCAGAAGACTGCAAGGTGACTGCTTCCACAGGCAAGGTTTTGAGGCTGGAGATGGGGCGAAAATCGAATTCTGAAATTCAGTAGCCTCCCGCACCAATATAGCTTTGAATTCGGTCTACTGTGAACTAGATTTGAACAGCGATTTTTACAACACTAAATAACAAATAAATGAAAGTAACCGTGGTAGGAGCAGGGGCAGTTGGAGCCACTTGCGCTGAAAATATTGCAAGAAAACAACTGGTTCAGGAGGTCGTATTGTTGGACATCAAAGAAGGTCTTGCTGAGGGCAAGGCAATGGACATGAACCAATGCGCCACCCTGAATGGATACGATACCATCGTGACCGGATGCACCAACGACTATGCCGCCACCGCAGGCTCAAAAGTGTGTGTCATCACTTCAGGATTACCGCGGAAGCCCGGTATGACTCGCGAAGAATTGATAGGCACCAATGCAGGGATCGTAAACACGGTCACCGAAAATCTTTTGAAGCATTCGCCAGATACCATCCTCGTAGTGATCAGTAACCCGATGGACACGATGACTTACTTATCTGCCAAAACAAGTGGCCTTCCAAAAGAACGCGTTATCGGAATGGGTGGTTTACTCGATAGCTCCAGATTCAAATACAGATTGAGTGAAGCAATCGGATGCTCGCCAAACGACCTTCAAGGTGTGGTGATAGGTGGGCACGGTGACACCACCATGATTCCTTTGATCAATCACGCCACTTACAACAGCGCTCCTGTCACCAAGTTTTTATCTGCAGCCCAGCAAGAATCGGTAGTGAATGAGACCATGGTCGGTGGCGCTACTTTGACCAAATTAATAGGGACATCCGCCTGGTATGCACCTGGAGCGGCCGGGGCGTATTTGGTAGAGAGCATTGTCAGGGACAAAAAGCTCCTCTTCCCATGTAGCGTATACCTTGAAGGAGAGTACGGGCAATCGGATATTTGCATAGGAGTGCCGGTAGTGATTGGTGCTAATGGTATCGAAAAAATCGTGGAGTACGACCTCAGTGCAGATGAAAAGCAAAAGTTCAGCGACAGTGCCGATGCAGTAAGAAAAATGAATGATGTGCTGTGCGAAATGAATCTCGTATAATTAGAATT
>CAYORY010000125.1:0-6253 GCA_964406435.1 uncultured Roseivirgaceae bacterium
TACGGATACCCTTTTCTCTAATCACACTTTGTTTGACTTGGACGTTATGCTCTTTTAATATTCCTCTATTTCTATGAAATTGAAAGAGAGACCCAGCACATCTTCATAATCCTCCCCCGTTTCTCTCATATCATCGTCTTCTTCTTCGTAGTACCAATTGATCTTCACATTCATCCCCCGATTCTCAAACTGTGCCAAGCGCTTCAGGATATCGAAAAGGCACTTCGAACTACTCGTATTGAAATACTCAAAAGCGAAGTTGGCCGTGATGGAAGACACACCACTGGTGAATGCCCTGTCGATACTCGACATGATGGGATAATAAAACTCAAGTGACGCACTCGGAGAAGATCTTCCCTTGAATGAAAGAATTCCATTGCGGGCATCAAGCTGCACAAATGGCGTCACTTTGGTTGGCTCTATCATTAGGGACAAATGATCTACTGAATTGTCTATCATTTCTGTAGTGGATGAGTACGTTTTTTCCAGAACCATCATGGGGAGAAAAATTTCATTGATGAATTAGGTCACAAAGTAAGACATCCTCACACTCGTATTAGATTGTAGTTTCTTCACAATTTCTCTTAGGTAAAATGAGTACGAATCAAAAAGAATTTTTCAGCTCCGGCTTCAATGCATTTTTTCATGAAGCTGTAACTTGTCCACCTCTTCTTCAAGATTCGGATGACCAAAGACTTCTCATTGGAAACCTCGCACTCTGTCTTCGACAGCATCCTCTCGGGTGTCATGATAGCCAATGCCTCTAGCCAGGTCGTGTATTTCAATGCAGCAGCTAAGGAATTAATCCACGAGCTGCAATACGGTGCTTCGGTCGGCCAGCTTTTGCAATCTTTCATTCTGGAGACCGGAAAACCAATCCCCGCTTCAGCGCCCATCCTCAATATTTTTTCAAACCCAACCAACACCGAAAATATCCGGCTTGGTATAAAGCACCCACAGGGCATCAGATGGATACTGATGAACGCTCAGGTGCTGGACGAATCACCGACTCATTTCCTCTTCAACTTTCAACTGGCACAGGAGCAGAAGACGCCCATGTACAAAAGCGTGGGGATGAATTGGCTCAACGAACAATCTCCAATAGCCATCCATGTCTATGACAAAAACGCCACACTGATAGGCGCCAACAAGGCATGGGAAAATCTCTGGGGTGTCAGTAGAGAAAAATCGGTGGGCTGGTACAATCTTTTGAAAGACAAGTCGATCCTGTCCATGGGGCTGGAAAAGCACATCCAAAAGGCTCTCAAGGGAAAGAGTGGAGAATTTGGAGATATCCAGTTTAGTTCAGCCGTCAACGGTCAGAATGCCAGATACGTCAGCACGAGATATTTCCCTCTATTCGATGAGCATGGGGATGTCGAAAGAATAGTCGTCTACAATGAAGACGTGACCAAGCGAGTCGAAATTCAAAATAGACTGGCAGAGAGTGAAGAACGATTGACTGCCCTCATTCAGAATTTGCACGGGGTGACCTACATGATCTCGCACGATCCCTATGAAGTCATTTATATGAACAATCCTGTGCAGGAAATCACGGGATATCACATTGACCAATTCATGAGTGGGGAAGTAGCCTGGCGAGAATTGATCAAGCCGGAAGATCTGCAGCGATTGGATCCGGTCTGGCAGGGGAGCGTAATGAAGCGGAAGAAATACACGATCGAGTACGAGGTAAGACATAAAGATGGACACTGGGTAATGGTCAGAGATACTGGCACAGGCGTGTTCGACGCTAAGGCCAATCTGAAGTATGTGGTGGGTTACATGATCGACATTACCGAAAGCAAAAGAATCCAGGAAAGCATTCGGCTCAATGAAATAAAATTCAGGAGCATCTTTGAGAATGCAGGTCATGGAATCGCCATCGCCAATTCCAGTGGTCTCTTCGTGCAAGCTAATAAGCGCGCGCTCAACTTACTTGGCTACACCCGAGAGGAGCTTGAAAACAAGATAACCACGCTGGATATCACACATCCCGACGATTTGGAGTCCACCAACGACCGGCTGCAAAAGCTAGCCACCCGTAAGATCAAAAGATCCACAGTAGAAAAACGCTACCTGCGCAAAGACGGAACCCCTTTTTGGGTCAACGTAAGTACTTCTACTTTCAAGAATCCATCTACTGGTGAAGTCATGCTAGTTGGGATCATTGATGATATCAGTGAGTCTCGAAAGATTTTGCAGGACGTGAGTGTGAGCGAATTGAAGTTTCGTAGTGTATTTGAAGAAGCCGGGCACGGGATAGTCATTACCAACGGAAATTTTGAGGTACTCGATTTCAATCAAAAATTCAAGAATATCATAGGCGCCAAGAAAAATGAGAAAATAATTGGTCAGGCGATAAGGGAGTATGTACACCCGAGTTATCGGCAGAAGCTGGGGATGATAATCAAAGAACTGGAAGGTGACACCTCAAGAAAAATTCAAGCAGAATGCAAGCTGATCAATAAAAGAGGAGGAGAGATTTGGGTGAGAAACGATGTGTCGGCATACATTGATCCTCATTCTTCTGAAATTAGGTTTGTCATGATTCTGGAAGACATTACAAGGAGAAAGACAGCCTTGGAAAAACTAGAAAGAAGCGAGGATTTTCAGAAGGAAACCATTGACTCACTGTCCTTGGGTCTCATGGTGATGTCTACCATAGGTGAAATCACACTGACCAATAAAGTCTGGGACAATATCTCAGAAAAACTCAGCCACCTAAAATCTGCCAGCGTGGGAAATAATTTCCTAGACACCATTCGCCAAATGGACAATCGCACGACCTTGCTAGATGGCATTAAGGCTGTAATCAACGACGAGTCCCATTTGTTCGAATTTGAGGTCTCACTCGACGAGCATGCGCAAAGTTGGTTTGTGATGCGATGCTCCAAGCTGCAACCAAAGTTCGACAGTCTGGTGATCACCCTGCAAGAAATCACCGTGCGAAAGCGGGTGGAGCAGGCGCTCGAAGAATCGCTTCGCAACTACAGAAACATTTACAACCGTACACCAGTGATGATGCATTCCATCGACCCTCAGGGAAAACTGGTGAGCGTTAGTAATTTCTGGTTGGAGAAACTAGGCTACAAGAGACACGAGGTTATTGGCAAGAACTTGAGGGATTTTCTCACCAAAGAATCGCAGAATGATGCAGACATCATCCTGCCCGTGTTCTTTGAAAAGGGATCGATTTTCGACGTATCCTATCATTTCATTACTAAAAGCGGAGAGGTCATTGAGACGCTGCTTTCAGCCATCGAAGAAGGGAAAGGCACGGCCTTCTCCAGGTCACTTGCCGTGGTGACTGACATCACACAGCTGAAAACGGCAGAAAGGGAACTCAAAAGCAACCGACAAGACTTGCTGCAGGCCCAGTCGATGGCACGAATAGGCAACTTTATTCTGAACCCCGAAACACGCACATTTCAATCTTCACCAGTTTTCGATGAAATTCTTGAAATCGAAAACAACCAACAAAAAACCTTTGATCTATTAGCGACGCTTGTCCCAAAAGGGGACTATGAAAGAGTCCTCCAAATCTTCAGTGGATTGTACTCTGGTGGCGGCAACCTGGACTACACGGGTCAGGCTATCACTCTGAAATCTAAAAGTGTCATTTGGCTGGAGTGCCTCGGCAGAGCGGAAGTGGCTGGAAACCGTGCGGTGAGGGTAGTCGGCACCATACAGGACATAACGAATAGTAAAAATTACGAACAAGAAATCAAGTACCTCTCCCAGCGCCTTTCTTTGGCCATGGAGGGTGCCAGTATCGGCGTGTGGGAGCTGAACCTGATAGACGGAAGTGTGCATTACGAACCCACTATGTATGAACTCTTTCAGCTTGATCCACCAGCTAAGTTCGAATCCTGGAAAGAATTATTGGAAGTGATTCATCCTGAGGACGAACACAAGTTGCTGGAATTGAATAGAAGGATAAAACAAGGTGAGGAATTAGTAGAGGGCGATTTTAGACTAAATCTTAGAAATGACACCAGGCACTTCCGGTCAGTGACCCGGCAGATTCAAGGTCAAAATGGTCTCGAAAGACTACTTGGTGTGGTCACCGATATCACCTCAGATAAGGAATTACTAAATCGACTGGAAGTCTCCCTATACGAAAAGGACATTCTCATAAAAGAGGTACATCACCGAGTGAAGAACAACATGCAGATGATCTCGTCCATCTTGGCACTCAAGTCTCTCGACGTGCAGGATGAGGAATCAAAGAAGGTTTTTGATGACTGCACACTCAGGGTGAAATCCATGGCGGTAGTCCATGATCAGCTCTATCGATTCTACAATGTTTCGGAGATAGATATTTCCGAATACCTGAACCACCTCCTTGGTAGCCTCAATGCGCTTCTCATTGGGGGCGGAGGAAACTACACAATGAACATAGTTTCCGATGAGTACCTCATGGACGTGGATGTTGCGCTGCTTTGTGGATTGATCGTGTCAGAGATTGTGGCGAATGCATTTAAGCATGGGTTCAAGGATGTAGACGCTGGTGAGGTGAATGTTCGGTTCAAAGTCACCGATAGTCACAAGCATCTCATAGTGACCAACTCAGGTGCCCTACTTCCGGGAGATGTGCTCGAGATGAAAACCAGCAGTCTGGGTATGTCATTGATCAAAACTTTCGTAAATCAACTACATGGAAGCATTCAGGTGCACCCTGAAAACGGACTGGAGATTATTTTCTAATTGTATCTCAGAGTGAAATCCAGCATCGTTCGGGCCACCCCGACCAAGCTTCGCTCCCCGAGTTTCTGAAGAATATTTCTTTTGTGCGCATTTACGGTTCTCACACTTAGTGCAAACCGTGCCGCAATCTCATCATTAGTGAGATCGTCCATGATGCCATCGATGATCTCTAGTTCGCGATTCGAAAGAGAAGAGAGCCGTTCATAAATCGCCTGATACTTTCCTGTCAAAATCAATGAAAGTATCTTCTCATCGAAGTATTCATCATCCTTTTCCGCAGCTTCCAGAGTGAGCTGGATAGCATTGAGATCGCTTGCCCAATGAATGAAGCCACATATTTCAAACTCGTACAAAATGCTGAGTAACTTTCTCTCCGGTAAGCGCGAGAAGATGACTATGGGCACACCCCGCTCGTCAGCCTCCTGTATAAGCTTCACATCTTCAGCCTTCCCTACATCTATGATGGCAATACATCCCCTGCTCATTCCCGACTGCTTGATTTCGGCAATCCACCCAAGCTTCTTTAGCTCCGTTTGGAGCCATTCTATGGCAAGTGAATGTTTGGAGAAGACGTGAACCTTTTTCGACATACGTTTTTTGCTTAGTTAAATATACTGAACTTTCATTCAGATATCGACTATATTTGAGATCACCCCTAACCTGAAGTCTTAATGGACAAAGTCTTAGTAGCAGAGGACTCGATCATTGTTAATCAGCACATTTGCAAAACGCTGGAAGTTGCTGGGTACGAAGTATACGCGGCTTTTTCGGGTAGTGATGCTGTCGCCCTTGCCAAAAGGCATCTGCCTGATTTGATCCTCATGGACATAATGATGGAAACCAAATCTGATGGAATCGAAGCAGCACTTGAGATCAAGGAGTCCTTGGATATTCCGGTCATTTTTCTCACTGCTCTTACGGATAGCGGGACTCTCGAGCGTGTCAAATACAGCCAACCATACGGATACATCGTCAAGCCATTTAATGAAGCAGAGCTACTGTCAAACATTCAGGTGGCCATTTTCAAATCCAAAGCTGAGGCCAAAGTAAAGAACAATCACGATCTTTTTCAGGCTTCCATAAATTCCATCGACCAGGCGTTTTTTCTACTGGATCAAGACGACCACATCACCTATGTCAATGGAAAAGCAGAAGCACTGATCGGCAAGAAAATAACACAGGTGGCCGGGCAAAAGGGTGATGCCGTGCTGCCACTGTACGGTAAGGAAACGGACGAATTGTACAGTTTCACAAGACTGAAAACGACGAGTGAATCAAAGCTTTTTGCTACAGAGTTGCTACTCAAAACGAAAGACGAAAATATACAGGTAGGAGATTTGGTGCTCAAGCAAATCCAAGTCAAAGGAGGCAAGATTTGTACACTTTTTCTATTCAAAGAAATCAGTGACCGTATCAAGGCGAGAGAGCTGGAAGATGAATTGGAGAAGAGGAGGATCACCTCACTCATAGAGGGCCAGGAACACGAAAGGAGCAGGCTCGCTCGTGAGATTCACGATGGGATAGGGCAAATGCTGAACCTCAT
>CAYORY010000126.1:0-6253 GCA_964406435.1 uncultured Roseivirgaceae bacterium
GACTAATTTTGGTCAGGCTTTTTTTTATGCGATACACACTCATTTTGCTCGTTGGTTTCTTATTTTCGTGTTCCACAGAGGAGCGGAAGAGAGATGAATTTTTTGTAGAAGGAAATGAATCTCTTGGAAACGGTCGCTTCCAGGAGGCCATCGAATATTACGACAATGCTTTAAGGGCAGATCCTTCTTATGCCCCTGCACTGAACAATCGAGGGGTAGCAAAAATTGAAAAAGGTGATCCCTATGCTGCTATTTTGGATTACAATGCCGCATTGACCTTGGATCCTGCCTATGAAGATTGCCTGCTTAATAGAGCCTATGCCTACGAGTTTATTGGGCAATACCACAATGCAATTAGAGATATTGATGCGCTACTTTCATCGGCCTCAGACTCGGCATACTACCATTTTTACAAGGGGTTGGTTTTGACAAAGCTGCGAGATTATCAAGGATCACTTCGGAGTTTTAGAAGATCCATTGAACTGGGTAACACTGATCAAGAGACGCTGGTCAATATTGGCACAGTCTATTATTTTCTGGGTCAAAACGACTCAGCGAAATACTTCCTTAGTAAGGTTTTAGATGAAAACCCGAAGCAGCCGAATGCATTGAACACATTGAGTCAAATGCTGCTGGCTGAAGCGGATCTAAATGGCGCTTTGTATTCAATAGAGCGTGCGCTTGAGGTAGTACCTAGGGAGCCTTATTTTCTTAACAATAGGGGGTTGGTGTATCTAGAGATGGATTCATTGGATTTAGGCTTGAAGGATATCAATCAAAGTATACTACTGAACACTGACAATGGCTGGGCCTATCGAAATAAGGGAATCTACTACCTTAAAGTCGGCGATTATGTTCGAGCTCTAGAGCTATTTGAAAGGGCCGAAAAATCAAATGAATTTATTGATGAGTTATTATACTATAAAGGCCTGACATACATTAAGTTAAATGAGTCAAAAAAGGCGTGTGAGGCTTGGCGAGTGGGAGCTGAAATTAAGGAAAAACGAAGCGTGGAGCAGCTCACTATCTATTGCAACTAGCACTTATCGCAATCTGCGTTCTCGTGCTCGAATTCGATGGTGGTGTGATCTATGCCCAGAGTTCTTAAGCTGCCTTTGACCTCATCTTTTATTTTCTCTAATTCCTCCATTTGAAGGTTTTGTACTACTAAATGCGCGGACAAAACATGATAAGATCCATCCATAGTCCAGACATGGCAATCATGAAAATCAATCACTCCCTGTGCTGCACTTAATACCTCATGTACTTTTTCAATATTGATATCTTGAGGCGTACCCTGTAAGACAATATTGAAACTCTTGCGAAGGTTTCTAAAAACATTGAAGAGAATAAATGTGGCAATGCCAATAGATAGAAGAGCATCAATAATTGGAAAGTCCGTGTAGTGCATGACGATAGCACCAATCAATGTTGCCACCCATCCTAGTACATCCTCAAGTAGATGCAAATAGACAGCTTGCTCGTTCAGAGAATGTCCATGGCTCAATTTTAGCGCAGCTATTCCATTCACAACCACTCCAACAATGCCGAGAATAATCATTCCACCAGTGTCAGGCTGGACCGGATTTAGAAGCCTAGGAATTGTTTCTACAATGATGAAAATAGAACCGATCAAAAGAACTAAGCTGCTAATCAATGCACCAAGAACCGAGAATCGTTTGTAGCCGTAGCTGAATTCCTCGTCACGCTCTTTAGTCGAAAGTTTAGCAAAGTACCAAGAAGCTCCAAGCGTAAGGCTGTCGCCAAGATCATGTAGCGCGTCTGAGAGGATGGCAACACTATTTGTGAGCAGTCCGCCCACCAGTTCGATCAGAGCAAAGCCAAGGTTTAAAAAGAAGGCTACTCGGATATTCTTGGTAGGGTGGTGGTGTCCCACTACACGTGCCTATTGAGGTCGAAGCGTTCCAAATAATCGGCAACTCGTCTCACGAACATTCCTCCAAGCGCGCCATCAACCACACGATGGTCGTAGCTATGAGAAAGGAACATTTTGCTTCTAATACCTATCAAATCTCCTTCAGGTGTTTCTATCACCGATGGCTTTTTTTGAATCGCCCCAACAGCCATTATGGCTACCTGAGGCTGCATGATAATAGGCGTACCCATCACATTGCCAAATGACCCTACGTTCGACACGGTGTAAGTCCCGCCCTGTAGCTCATCTGGCTTCAATTTATTCTCACGGGCTCTTTTGGCAAGATCGTTCACCTTTTGTGTCAACCCAACAAGATTGAGTTTATCGGCATTATGGATCACAGGTACTATAAGGTTGCCGGATGGAAGAGCCACTGCCACGCCAATATTGACACTGCCTTTTCGGATGATCCTGTCACCATCCACTTGAATATTGATCATGGGATAATCCCTGATCGCTTGCACAATTGCTTCAATGATCATGGGAGTAAAGGTTAGCAACTGGCCTTCACGCTCCATGAATTCATTCTTCACTTTATTTCGCCACTTCACCATAGCGGTGACGTCCGCCTCCACGAATGAGGTGACGTGAGGGGAGATATGCTTGGACTGAACCATTCGCTCTGCAATCATCTTCCTCATACGATCCATTTCGATGATTTCATCTTCTCCCGAAATGCTTATTGGAACAGGCTGCATTTGAGGAGTTGATGGTCTAGCGCTCAGTATACCACCTGCTTTTCGCTGCTCTACAAAAGCCAGAATGTCCTTTTTCGTAACCCGGCCATCCTGACCACTACCAGTGACAGATTCAAGCTCCTGAGTAGTAACGCTTTCCTTCCTGGCTATGCTCCGCACCAAAGGAGAATAAAAACGACCCGAGTCGGAGGTGCGAGGGACAGAGGCACTATTTCCGTTGGATGAGGCAGTGGCTATGGCCGACTCCAAAATTTCTTCTGCTTGCTTAATAGTTGAGTTTTCTTCAGCGACTGATGGCGAATCATCAGAGGGTGTCTCATCTCCATCAATTTCAATGATGCAAACGGGCTTGCCCACTTGCACGACATCCCCTTCCTGAGCCAATAGTTTGGTGATGACCCCAGCGTGAGTGGATGGTATTTCGGTATCGACCTTATCTGTGGCTACTTCCAGCAGCGATTCATCTTCCTCCACTGTATCGCCGACATTCTTCAGCCAGGAAAGCACCGTGCCTTCCATTACACTTTCGCCCATTTTGGGCATCATCATCTCAACTACAGCCATTTTTTCAAGGGGTTAATTGTTGTCAGCAAAGATAGCAAGAGGTTTGAATAAAGGGGGTGGGTGATGAAAGGTGAAGTAATAACCAAATATTGATTGGGGAACATTGAAAGATGCTTGAGGAAAATATTGAATCTTCCAATGGAAATGGAATTTTGATTCCTAAGGTTATTACTGATTAAGCTCCATGCTGTCAAATGCTTCCAGTAATTTTTTGTCGAGGGTCCACAAGGCCAGCTTATTTTCAAGAGCCGCAGCAAGGATGTAGCAGTCGATAAGGCCCACACCCTTAGAATGAAGCTTGTGCGCATTTGAAAGCTGTCCAGCCTTAATGAAAAGGGACGCTTCGCCTACTTTAGGGAGACACGACCAGAGATTATCAAGTAATTTTCTTTCCCTATCATCCCTTGCCCCTGACTGTAGTTCGCCAAAAACGGTACTCACTGAATACACATGCCCCTTTTTTAGATAGGTTTTCAGGATGGCAGATAAATCCGCATCATCGTTCCTTAGAAAGGAGATCCATACAGATGTATCTACCAGAATCATCTGTTTCTGTTGGTTTGACGAATGCCATAAGGAGTGAAGCCATCTTGAAAAATCATAGGCTCATTTTCTATTTCATAAATGATTTCATTCAATTGGTTCCTTCGGACGTAATCGTTCAAGGCAATCACTAAACTTTCGGTGATGTTTTTACCGCCTGAAATTTCCTTCACCTGATCTATCAAATAATCATCAATCAATGCTGTGATTTTCATTATCGTATAATTTATACGACAATTATACGATAAAATATCGTATTTAAGAAACTACCTTAGAAGAGATCTGACCATGTTTAGCGCAACCATGGCTGACAGATGAATATTCATTTTCCTGTCCTTTGAGAAGACAAACTTTTTTGCTCTGGTACCTGAATCATCGCTCACAGCTATCCAAACAGTGCCCACAGGTTTTCCCTCAGTAGCTCCACCTGGTCCTGCAATTCCGCTCAAGGACACACCAATAGATGTATTGAAAACTTTCCTGATATTCTCGGCCATTTGTACCACTACTTCCTCACTCACTGCACCTTTAGTATTCAGAATTTCCCTATCCACTTGCAGGGCCTTTTCTTTGATTTCGTAGGAATAGGCGATGTATGAGCCCTGAAAATAATCGGAGCTGCCCGGAATACTCGTCAACAAATGAGAAAGATAACCGCCAGTGCAGCTTTCTGCACAGGATATGGTTTTACCCTGCTCACGAAGTAACTGACCTATTCGCTCCTCCAACTCAATATTCTGCGTGGCAAATACATATTTTTCAATGAGTGGAAGGAGTTTTTGTACTTCTATTTCTGTTTCTGATTTCAGGACATCCAGGTCATTTCCTGATGCGGTGAGGCGCAGCTTTACTTGTGCCAAAGAAGGTAGGTAGGCCAACTTGATATGAGCCGGTAGTGCAGCTTCCCATTCCGCCAATTGTTCGGCAAGATGCGACTCAGGAATACCTGCGGTTCTTATTATTTTATGATAAATGACTCCTTTCACAAAACGCTCTTTAATCACCGGAAGTATCTCGTTGGTCATCATGGCCTTCATTTCATGGGGAACACCGGGCATAGAAATGAAGATTTTGTCATTGCGTTCCATCCAAATGCCCGGAGCTGTGCCCATTTTGTTGGTCACTTTTTTTGCACCAATGGGCTGCATTGCCTGCCCGTAGTTCAGTTCCGTGACTTCTCTTCCAGAGCGCTCGAATAGTTCAGTTATTTCGTCCAATGCCTCTTGATTGAGCACCATACCTACTCCGAAGTATTCGGCAAGACAAGGCTTGGTGAGGTCATCGTTGGTAGGACCCAGACCACCAGTAATAAATGTAATGTCGGCTCGGCTTTCCGATTCGGCAAATGCCGCAAGTATCGCCTCTTTATCGTCTGGGATGGTACTTTTTCTAATCACTCTTATTCCAATCTGATCGAGTTCTGCGCTAATCCAATGAGAGTTGGTATCTAGCGTTTGTCCATACAATATCTCGTCTCCGATGGTCAGAATTTCTGCTTTTATTGACATTTGATGAATATGTTACTGCGCGAATTAAAGTAGTTTAGCTCAAGAATGAACATTAATCTTATGCGGGCAATTCTCCTCCTGTTGATTTCTACGATACTTGTACTTCCGAGTGAAGCGCAGTTTTCAAAGAAACTTAATAAGCTCAAAAAAGAAGCTGAAAAGACGCTCACCGACAAGGAGCTAACAACGGATGATGTGGCCGCCGGATTAAAAGAAGCGCTGATTAAAGGGGTAAAAAATGGCACGGATCAAGCGTCGGCGCTTGATGGATTTTACACCAATCAGGATATCAAAATACCGTTCCCGGAAAATGCTGAGAAGGTAGCGAAGGCAATAAAGAAGATCGGAATGGAAAAACAAGTGAATGAATTTGTGGTCACCTTGAACAGGAGTGCTGAGCAGGCCGCAAAAGAAGCTGCACCCATTTTCGTTGATGCCATCAAAGGCATGTCTATCGATGACGCCTGGGACATACTAAAGGGGGACAATAAGAAGGCCGCAACTGTTTATTTGCAAGCAAAGACCACATCGCAACTTACCGAGAAAATGAGCCCCATCATAGATGCGAAACTGAAATCCACCAATGCTACCAAGTATTACAAGGACATAATAGAAGCTTACAACAAGCTGCCATTTGTCGCCAAGCAGGATTCGGATTTGACCAGCTACGCCACCAATAAAACTCTCCAGGGTTTGTTTTATTTGGTGGGGCAGGAGGAGTTAAAAATTAGAGAAAACCCGGGAGAGCGAACCTCTGATTTACTCAAAAAGGTATTTAAGCAACAAGACTAAATTATGCTTTCAGAATTACAGGTACAGAAAATTTCGCACTACTTTCAGGTAGTACTAGATCAGGATAGAAATGGGGTGCTGGAGGAAAATGATTTTAGGGAAATAGGTGAATCCTTGTGCATTCTTTGGCGGTATAAGCCGACTACCAAAGAGTATGTGGCGGTAATGCAGCAGTGCATCGCGAGTTGGAAAATGTTCGAAAGCTATTTTAG
>CAYORY010000127.1:0-6247 GCA_964406435.1 uncultured Roseivirgaceae bacterium
AGAATGCATTGGCCTATGCCAAGAAAAATGGAAAGCGCACCGTGATCGTCGATACCGCTGGTCGTTTGGCAGTGGACGAGCAGATGATGAATGAGATCGCTGATCTCAAAAAAGCGCTGAATCCTGCCGAGACGCTTTTCGTGGTGGATGCCATGACAGGGCAGGATGCGGTGAATACAGCAAAGACCTTCAACGAACGATTGGACTTTGACGGTGTGGTCCTGACAAAGCTCGATGGAGATACCCGTGGTGGGGCCGCCCTTTCCATTCGCAAGGAAGTAGAGAAGCCCATCAAGTACGTGAGTACCGGCGAGAAGATGGAAGCCTTGGATCTTTTCCACCCGGATAGGATGGCAAGTCGAATCCTGGGTATGGGTGATGTGGTGTCGTTGGTAGAAAAAGCTCAGGACACGTTTGATGAAGAGGAAACTAGAAGGATTAACAAAAAGATCAAACAGAACAAGTTTGATTTTGATGACTTCCTGAAGCAGATGGAGCAGATGAAGAAGATGGGAAGCATGAAGGATTTGATGGGCATGATCCCCGGGATCGGAAAGGCCATCAAGGATATTGATATCGATGATGATGACCTGAAGCCTGTGGAGGCCATCATCAAATCAATGACTCCAAAGGAGCGCGCCAACCCGGAAATCATGAACGGCTCACGCAAAATAAGAATTGCACAGGGAAGTGGCACGTCCGTGCAGGAAGTGAATCAACTACTCAAGCAATTCGACCAAATGCGCAAAATGATGAAGTCCATGAATAAGATGGGTGGAGCCAAGGCACTGGCTGGATTGATGGGAGGGAGGTAAGACAAGTAATATCCTGTCAGGGTTTGGAACCTTGCCAGGTATATTTCCGCAATGGAGGTGCCTATTGTCACGCATAGTGTTTTTTCAACTAATCCATTACTTCTTTGGATTCTTAAGCTTGAAATAATTTGCAAAATTTAGAATGGCAATGAGCAGCCATGCAAGCCTTACGATCCAAATATTAATCGAAAATCCAAATAACTCGTGAGGCCCGGGCTCACTTAGATAGCCCACAAAAATTATCAGTGTCAGTATTCCGGCAATAAGGAATAGATTTTTTCTGTTCATTTTCTTCGGTATGTTTTTAAGAACCCTGTCAGGGTTTAAATCTTCAGGAGTGAAGATTACCTGACTATTTTGTAGTCCAGCGTATACTTCACCTTACCAACGAAATCATCCATTTCCTTGAGTTCGCAGGTGTAGTCGTTCGCGTAGTTCTGCGACTTGAACACAAAATCCCCCAGGTGATCATTTTTGCTGAGGTAGTCGTATTCCCAAAGTTCTATTTCCACCCACACAGTTGGCCGCTCAAGGTCAATGTTTAATTCAATGGTCTGATTCGAATCGATTTTCATAAACTTGGCCTTGGTTGGCCAAATTTTCTCGCCACGATACATGATGAATATTTCATCCTTGTCTGTTTCTGAGGGCTGCTGACAAGAGATAGATTTGAGCGTGAGTTTTTCCATACTGGCAAATTAATACAAGCCGGACATTCAGCATCATGCAATGCTTTTGAATGTGTAGAAGTTCAGAATTTCATTGATCCAATAGAAATCAACCAAGTGTGAATTGGACTTTAGCAGGGGAAATAGGCTGCCCCGGTAGTGTATCGTCTCAAATATACCTTACCGCCTTCACCGCTTCGATGGTACGTTGCACATTAGGCAACACTTCTTCGAGCAGGGTAGGAGCGTAGGGTACGGGCACGTCCTTACTATTCACACGAGTTACAGGAGCGTCGAGGTAGTCGAACGCCTGGTTCTGCACGTGGTGGCTGATCTCTGCGGAGATGGAGGCCAACGGCCAAGCCTCCTCCACGATCACCAAACGGTTGGTTTTTTTCACAGATGCTATGATGGTGCTGTAGTCAATTGGGCGCACACTTCTAAGGTCAATCACCTCAGCATGTGTGCCTTCTTTGGCAAGCTCGATAGCGGCTTCTTCCACTACCTTCATCATTTTACCAAAAGAAACAAGTGTAACGTCAGAGCCTTCTCTGGTCACATTGGCTTGTCCGATTGGTAGTAAATATTCTTCTTCCGGCACTTCGCCCTTATCTCCGTACATCAGCTCCGACTCCATAAAGATCACAGGGTCATTGTCACGGATGGCCGTTTTTAGCAGGCCTTTAGCATCGTAGGGATTTGACGGCACGACCACTTTTAGTCCTGGGGTATTGGCATACCAATTTTCAAAATTCTGAGAGTGCTGCGAACTCAGCTGGCCCGCATTCCCGGTAGGCCCTCTAAACACGATGGGGTTGTTGAACTGCCCACCCGACATGGACATTAGCTTCGCTGAGCTATTGATGACCTGGTCTATGGCCACCAGCGAGAAATTGAATGTCATGAATTCAATGATCGGACGAAGGCCGTTCATTGCCGCACCAACACCGAGCCCGGCAAACCCTAGCTCTGCAATAGGCGTGTCGATGACTCGCTTAGCTCCAAATTCATCCAGCATGCCTTGGCTCACTTTGTAAGCGCCATTGTATTCGGCTACTTCTTCACCCATCAAGAAGACACTCTGGTCTCTTCTCATTTCTTCACTCATGGCTTCTCTGAGGGCTTCTCTGAATTGAATTTCTCGCATTATTTCTCTCGATTTATGATGTGGCTAAATTAAACCAACCTTGCTGAATTGACATAAAAAAACCCTGATTCCAGATGAAATCAGGGTTTAAATAATTCTTAGTTATTCTTAGTTTACTGCTTGAGCAACTGCGTCAGCATAGCTTCTGAATTCTGCGTCGTTCAGAGCAGTTTGTTTCAGATCAGCGTTGGCACTCACAGCCGACTTCAAGTTAGAAGTTACAGCAGAAGCATCACCCTGACGAGCAGCTGTCACTGCACTTAGGTAATAGGCTTTTGCTCCAAACTCCTCATCATTCTTAGCAGCATCAAATGCTTTATTCGCACCTGTGTAGTCTTTGGTAAGCAAGTAAGCCAAACCTTTGTTGATGCTGGTGGCAGCATCACCTTCAGCAGCACCGAATGAAGCCTTAGCATCTTCGTACTCGCCATTCATAGTTTCGATAGCTCCTTTCATGCTATTCACTTTGGTGTTCACCGTGTTGTTGTTAGTAGAAGCATCAGAAAGCGCACCGTATGCTTGCTCGTACTCACCTTGCATCATGTAAGCAGCACCCATATTTGCAGTGATGTGAGAAGCACTTCCATTAAGGTTTTTAGCGATTTCAAGTTGAGTCAAAGCAGCCTCAATTTTAGAATCGTCACCATTCATCGCCATCTCAAGGTACGTAGCACCCAGGTTATTGCTAGCGATCCAAGACTCACCTTTCTTAGTAGCTGCAGAGTAGATACCTGCTTTCTCTTCTAAAGAAGGAGTCTGAGCTGCTGCAAAAAGCATTTCTTCCATAGTAAGAGTGTCAGCGCTAGCTTCACCAGCAACTACTTGCTTAGCAAGCACGGCAATTTGAGCAGGAGTCTTTTTCTCTTTTACTGTAAGGATTTCTGTTTGAGCAGATCGAAGCGAAGGATACACTTTGTCGAATACCATTTTGTATCCATCTACTTTCTGAAGTTCTTTTTCTTTGTCTTCAAATGATCCTGATCCGTTGATGATTGCGTTCATTTTAGACTTGGCGTCAGCCGAAATGCCGTCGAAGCTGGCAAGTGCACTTTTCAATCCACTCCAATCCTGAACAACCGGCTTCTGAATGAATTTGATAGAATCAGACATGCCTTTGTAATCATACTTCTTCATTTGGGCATTGTAGATTTTCTCAATCGCCTTAGCACGCTCAGCAGCAAGGTCGGTGTTGATGGTTTCAGTACCTTCAGGAGAGTGAGTACCTGTGATGGTCACAGTTCTGGTCACGTTCTTTTCGGCAATGAAAGCAGAAAGTTTTGAGTTTTTCGATTTGTTGCTTTCGCCATCTACATCAAGGCTCATGTTCACATTTGACCTTCCTTGATCAAAGTAGAAGTTCACTCGAGTAGGGATAAGCTCCTCTCGAGCCACATAGCCATGATCAGCAAATGAACTGTAGGCCACTGGCTCTACCAACGTAGAAGTAAGAATAAGGCCCTGAGCTAATGCAAGCGTATCAGTGTATTTTACTTTACCATTTTTGGGATCTTTAGCTTCCCCGTACATCATCAAAGAACCAGGGTTCATCCCCTCTACATAATCGAAAGAAAAGCTTTCGTTCACAGGAGTAGATGTAGTTCCGCTATTTGGGTAATCTTCTGCACGCAATGGAATGGATCCAACATTTACTTTTTGCTCTCCATTGTTGTAAGAGTAGAAAGTGTAAATGGTATAAACTTTTCCTGACGGAAGAATTTTTGGAGGAAGAGTAGCCGAAAGATCATGAGGTACTTTACCTCCATGTACCTCCAAAGGATTCGGAGTTACTGTCAAGTTTGAATCTTTGGCTGCCTTGACCATCTGGCTAAGGGAACAGCTCGATAAAATTGCTGCACCAATGAGACCAGTGAGAACTAATCTAAGGTTTTTCATTTCGGTTAAATGGTTTTTTCTGTAATTCAATTGTGTCTTAGTTATCAAAACGAATGCAATATTACACAAAGAATTACGTAATACCTGACAGACAAGAACCGTTTAATTTATTCAGAAAGGGTAAATTCGCATCATGATAAGTGGCATTCAGGAATTCTTTGAGAAAAATGCGTTTGGGGTTTGCACTCGCCTTGGTGAGAAATTCAGACTTCCTACCTCCAACATTCGATTGTATTTTATTTATGCTTCGTTCCTGACTTTTGGATCGCCGATTATTATATACCTCGCCCTTGCCTTTGTGATGGGTTTTCGAAAGATGCTCAGAAGACGTCACAATACCCTTTGGTATTATTAATTCAGGTCGGAGAATTTCTTTTTTCCTCCAAAAAAGTAGGAGCTAAGTACCCAATTATTTCTTGTTGCTGAGGTTATCGATCTTTGACGATAATTCTTGATAAATCGAGAATAAAAATGAATGTGAGCCTTCACGATGGCTACCAAATGACTGGGTGAATGATCCACGGCTAACTTGATAGCTGCTAACCCGTCGAGAACGAGCCTCATTGGTAACTTCCAAATTAACCCACCCAAGGGCAGGTTTTTGACCAAAAGGGAAAGTCCGTTTCGGAAATTGAGATAGGTTTTTTGCGGTGAACTTTTATGAAGGGTGCCACCACCGACGTGATATACTACACTTTTTGGCTGGCAAGCGAGCTTCCACCCGGCCGATCGCAATCTCCAGCACAGGTCTATTTCTTCCATGTGAGCAAAGAAGTCCGCATCAAAACCACCTATGGCATGAAAAGCCTCAGAACGAATGACCATGCAAGCTCCGCTCGTCCAATCCACGTCAATCGATTCGTCGTACTGGGACTGATCCTCTTCAATCGTGTCGAAAATTCGCCCTCTACAGTAAGGATACCCCAGCGAATCGACAAAGCCACCGCAAGCTCCGGCATATTCAAACCTTTCTTGGTGGTTCCAATCTTTGATTTTCGGCTGAACAGCAGCGTATGCTTTGTTCGCTTTTAAAAAGTCTACTAACCTGCTGAGCCAACCTTCGGTCACTTCCACGTCGGAGTTAATGATGGCGAAAAACTCAGCTTCGATTTGCTTGAGTGCTTCATTGTAGCCACCCGCGAATCCATGATTTACTGAAAATTGAATGAGTCGAACCGAGGGGAAGTTGCCTTCTAGAAGCTGGAGAGACTTGTCCGATGAAGCATTGTCAGCTACCACGATTTCCGCATTTCCGCTATGCTCAAGAATTGAGGGCAGGAACTTTTCCAGAAAGTCTTTCCCATTGAAATTCAGAATAACAACCGCTACTTCGCTCATTTCTCCGGTATTTCTTCGCTCGATTGTTTTCTTAACCAGCTGAATATAGCTAGGCGTTTACTCATTTCATCATACTTCCCAAGTCCATTCCGGGAAGGTTAGGGAGCAGCCCCTCGGTGGCTTTTTGCAGGTGCTCTTGAGCTAAAATAGAAACTTCGTCAAGTGCTTTGTTGCTGGCGGCAATGATCAAATCGGTCATCATTTGTTTGTCATTTCCGTTTGCCACCAGGTCGTCTATTTGAAGACTGATAATCTGCTTGAGGCCATTCGCCTCAGCGATGACCATGTCTCCGCCAGCTGAGCCAGTGGCAGTTATTGATGCCAACTCACTCTGTGCTTCCTTCATTTTCTCTTGGGCTTCCTTCACCTTGCCCATCATTTTCATC
>CAYORY010000128.1:0-6163 GCA_964406435.1 uncultured Roseivirgaceae bacterium
TGAGCATATCAGGATTTACCCACTAAAGGGACTCCCTATCATTACTCAATGGAACTTGATTTATAATAAAGGCAAAGTGCTGACTCCCGCCCAAGATGAGTTAATCAGGTATGTAAAAGAAAATAAGGAGAGTATCGCCGAACACCATTTCTCATGGGTTAATAAATAAGGCTTTGTTTAATTGCCCTGAGATTTGGTGAGCTAGACTTGATTCTGATCTGCCTGAAGGTTAGACGGCCAAGTGTTTATCCGTCAGGGCTTGATTTTTTTTGGTGATTATACAAAAAAAGAGAGGCATCTTTTGATGCCTCTCTTCTATCCAAACACCTGGTTCTTAGAAAGCAAACAATTCTTGCCGAAGCTGATCGGCTTGATCATACTTATTTTTACTGGCAAGTTTGTCCGACTTAGAAAGCTTGTAAGCCTCGCTTAGGAGGGTTTTATATTTTGAGTAGAGTTCCTGATATGTGCTGGTTGTGCTCATGCTGAATCCTGTTTTATTCTTACAAATTTGGACTCAAAACCGAAGCGAAACCCTTCGGTCAAATACAGGATTTGCTCTAGGCAAAATTCTTAATACAGGAGTTTCGCTTGTCCGAAAACGGTTGCGGCAAATACGAAGATCGGAGAAAGGACGGGAACCAGAAATCGGCCCTCCCAGGCTTCTACACTTAGGCCAACCATCAGGGTGTTTAGGATGAATAATGAAATGGCGAACCAAGCGATCGGATGAGTTCGTTTGAGTTTTAACATTCCTTTGAATCCCGCGAAGTAAGTAACCCCAAGGAAAAGTACGATATAGACATTGTGCCAAGTGGAATAATAAGGTTTGACATGCACTACAAACAAGGTGGCTTTTTTAAGGAATAGTTCGCTGAAGAAAGTAAAGTTGTCCTTCACAAAAGTGAGAAACATCCGGTAGGCGGGTAAGTCCTTAGAGGGATAAACTACACTTTCATTGCCAACTATTAACCAAGTATTATTTCTTAGATCAGGGGTATCGGTACCCCACACGATTTGTCCTCTGGAGTAGTAAAAGTTGACACTTGGATTGCCTTCCAGAAGAAAATAAAACATGACGCAACCGATGATGATTAGGAGTGCAGCCCCTGTGAATTTCCAAAACCAAGAAAGCCTCTGATGAATTTGAAACCTGAAAAACAGGAACGGGATTGCCGAAAGGAAGACGGTAATTCCCATTGGCCTAACCAAACTAACCAACACTCCTAGGGAAAGGACCAGGAGCCATTGTTTCGCATTCTCGGCTGAGTGCAGGCCGAACATCAGGAAAATGATGCCTGAAGTAAAAAGTGATTCTGTAAGAATGTAGGTGTTCCATTGCACGATTTCGCCAAAGCTCAGATAGAGAAATGAAGCCAAAAATGCTCCCAAGGGCGATTGGCTAATTCGGAGTGTAAGTAGATAAAGGCAAAAACAGGCTATGCCGGAAATCATCATCTGCACCAGCACCACGCCTCCTAATCCGAGACCAATTGACTGGATCAGGGCTAGAAAACCCACATAGCTTAGGGAGTAAAATTTCCAACTGGTAGGTGAGAGCTCAGCGAAGGGATCCTCGCTCCACTCAAGATAGCGGTAACTATCTGACACTACTTTGATTCCAAACTTCTGAAAAATTATCATGTTCAGAACCACAAAGAGCACTCCCAAAACCACGAAATGAATCTTTTTTGAATGAAGTAGTGGCAGGAGTATATTCATTATTTCAGCGCTATATCAGGGAAAGGTTTTGAGTAACATGAGTGGTGCAAAATTGTCTCGAAATGTCTTTTATTAACATTATTTCATAATAATCCATATCACGGTGATAAATATGAACATATTCTGGATAATTCAGGGAGTATCCTCCCTTGGGTATACCCGTAAATTTGCAAAGAATTAAATGATTAAAATTCAACTAATGAAAAGGACTAGTTTTTATTCGTACGCTGTACCTCTAGGAGGAATAGGTATGATGACGATGGACTATGAGGAGATGTACAGGAAGGAGGTGATCCTAAAAAACTCCTTTGCGACCAAGAACAATATTTCGAAGATGAAACTTGAGGTGAGTCGAATAGTTGCTGTAAACGAGCATGGCGATGAAAGTTCACTCATCAATTTTAAAAGTGGTGTTTCATTCACGCTGGACGGAATGTACACGGGAGAATACATCAGAACCAAGTGGGTACAAAAATTGGATGCAGGTAAGTACACACACTTTAGAATGTACCTGAGACCTGAGATGAGTAAATACTTTGGTAGCGATGGAGAGGTAAGACCTGTATATCAGGAAATGCTTGATTTTGAAATAGAAGGAGCGCTAGTGGTCGACTCGGAAAAATCACCTGAGCTTGTCATGAGGTTTGATCTGCCTCCTTTCGAGTCAACAGGTTTTATAAGATGGATCGAGGACTCTTTTAAGAGTTTATCGAATCTCAAAGTGGGAGGACTAAAATTCCCGAGCTCTCAAGGAGCATAATTAAAACCCTCAGAGAGATCTGAGGGTTTTTCTTTTTTTAGTCTACCCAGTCAGCAACAAAAAGATTGGTGTCCCTATTTCCACCATTGAATCGGTTGGATGCCCAGACCAGCTTGCTGCCATCAGGGCTGAACATTGGGAAGGAATCAAAGGTGTCGTCAAAAGTCACCTGCTCCAATCCAGTCCCATCTACATTGATCATATACAGGTTGAAAGGAAACCCTCTCTCTGATTTATGATTTGAGGAAAACAATATCTTTTCTCCTGATGGGTGAAAGAAAGGAGCCCAATTGGCTTTTCCCAGGTCTGTGATTTTTTTAGCATCGGAACCATCCGCATTTGCAACGTAGAGTTCCATGTCCGTAGGTTCGACTAATCCCTTAGCTAGCAATTCTTTATACTCTGTTTGGGCTTCCTCCGTTTTTGGTCTTGAGGCTCGCCAAATAATCTTTGAACCATCCGGTGAAAAGAAAGCACCTCCATCATAGCCCAGACCTGATGTGATTTGATTGACATTTGATCCATCAATATCCATTGTGTAAAGCTCCAGGTCACCAGAGCGTGTAGAAGTAAAGATGATTTTGTCACCCTTTGGTGATACGGTAGCCTCGGCATCATAACCCGGCGTGTCGGTGACTTGCTTCACAATGTTGCCCTTAAGGTCAGCTATGAAAATATCATAATCCTCATAAATAGGCCACACATACTTTTGTCCTCTTGGAGGAACTGCTGGACATGCCTCATTACCAAGGTGCGTCGATCCATAAATGATTGTGGTGTCACCGGGCATGAAATAGGCACATGTGGTTCTCCCCAATCCAGTGCTCACCATTGGCGGGCGTTTTCCTATTTCAACATTCGAAACATCAAGAGTGAAAATCTGATCGCAGGTTACTCCCCATTCAGAATAGTCGGACTGAAACACCAGACTAGACCCATCAAAACTCCAATAGGCTTCAGCGTTGTTGCCGCCCCAGGTAAGTTGACGCACATTCTTTAAATGCTTTTCGCTTTCATATCTAAGGGTGTCAAGAATAGGATCAGTGGCGGTTTCTTCCTTTGGTTTTGGAGCGGAACAACCGATTATCAAAAGTGCTAGGGCAAGAGAAAGTATATTATTCATGGGTTAGTATCTTCGAGTTGCGAAACTACTATCCAATGAAACGATTGAAGCAATTTTTTCCAGTTCTTCTCCTGATTTTTGTCATTTCTTGTGAGAAGCCTTATGAAGCAATTCCAAGCTTAAAGGCTGATCTTACCTATCTAGCCAGTGATTCATTGAAAGGCCGTGAGGTAGGAACAGACGGAGAAAAACTTGCCGCTGAGTACATCTCTAGTCGTATGAAGGAAATAGGATTGGAAGGAAAAGGAACAGATGGATACTATCAGGTATTTAATATTAAGAAATCAACGAATCCACATGAATCCGCAGTGGTGGGCACAGAGGAAGGTGAAACAACAGGGTACAATGTGCTGGGTTTTATTGACAACCCTTCTGATCGAGTGGTGGTCATTGGGGCGCACTATGATCATCTTGGTATGGGCGGAATGTCTTCTATGGCTCGTGGTACGACGGCCATTCATAATGGGGCTGACGACAATGCAAGTGGCACAGCCGCTTTGATTCATTTAGCTCAGGTTTTAAGCCAGCAGAACCTTCAAACAGATTTCCTTTTCTTCGCAATTACTGGGGAGGAGCAGGGATTGTGGGGCTCCAATTATTTTACCAAGAATCCAACCATTGACCTCTCCAAGGTGAATTACATGATTAACATGGACATGGTCGGACGATTGGATGAAGAGCGAGGATTGGCCGTGTATGGAACCGGCACAGCTGAAATTTGGGATGAAACCTTGGGGGTAGTGAATACCGACAGCTTGAAACTTATCAAAAAGGAATCGGGCAAAGGCCCTTCCGATCACACCTCGTTTTATCTAAAGGACATACCCGTCCTGCATTTCTTCACGGGTCAGCACGAGGACTATCACAAGCCAAGCGATGATGCAGAACGGGTGAATTATGAAGGAATACTTACTGTCACCAATATGATTGAACGCCTTGTTCGTGAACTTGACCAGAAGGAAAAACTGCAATTTCAGGCTACAAAGGACGAATCCACCAACGCCCCAAGGTTCACGGTTTCGCTCGGTGTGATGCCGGACTACTTGTACGATGGAGAGGGGATGCTCATCGCTGATGTGTCAGCGGATAAACCAGCCATCAAGGCAGGATTGAAAAAAGGTGATGTAGTGGTGCAGCTTGGAGACTCGACCATCAATGATATGATGGGCTATATGCGGGCGCTTTCGGTTTTTCAGAAAGGGGACAAAACGAACGTGGTGGTTAATAGAGATGGAGAAAGGGTAGAGGCGGAGGTTGAGTTTTGACGGCCATAAAAAAGGGGTGAATTCCTTCACCCCTGATTGAAATAATATGCCAATTCTTAATTCCCCTTGGGATCAATTAGCATTGGTGCTTGTCCATTTGTAATAATAATTTTTGAGTTGGGTGACTTGCTCAATTCACGAAAAGCCTCAATGCTCTGCCACTTGATAATGTTATCGGTCAACCCTTCTGAAATAATTCGCTGAGCGTCGCGAGTGCCCTCCGCCTCAATGATTTTTCGTTGCGCTTCCAGTTTTTCCTGATCAAGTAAAAATTCCATCCGCTGGGCATTTTGCTCAGCCTCTAGTTTTTCTTCCACGGCCCTGGCCAGACCAGAGGGCAAAGCAATGTTTTTCATGAGCACTGCCTCTATCTCGAATCCTCGAGGTGAAAGAATTTCAGACATTTGTTTGGTTATTTCTTTCTCAATATTTGCGCGCTGTGCGGAGTGCATGTCCTTAGCGAAGAATCTGGAGCAGACATCTGCGGCTGCTGATCGGAAGACGCTACTTATCACTTCTCGTTCATTGCCCACCCCGATGTTCTCCACTACCGAGGGTGCTTCCTCGGGCATGATGCGATAGAGAATTGAGATGACCGCAGTTACATTTAATCCTTCCTTGGATGGGAGGTTCGTGGCTATTTCCATATTCATCGTTCGAATCGGCATCTTGATGATCTTAGTGGTAAACGGATTGTAACCAACCGGTCCAGGCTGAATGATCGTCTGATTAAGTTTACCGACCTTTTGCTTGAGGCCTATTTCTCCCTGCCGGACTACCGAGCAACTCATTATCAGTGATGTAGTCAGAATTATGATCAAAGTGTTTATCGTTTTCATATGTCTATTTTTAGAGTTAAAATTTGAAACTTAAGGTCAGTGGATACAGGTCGTTTCGCAGCATCGAATCCCTATGGAAGATGGGGATCGTCGTAAGAGCTTCCCTGTTGGCCGAGTCGCCAGCATTGACCGGTAAAATGTTCATTTCAGGGTTTTTGGATTCTCCTTCTGGGTATTGACTTTTCAGGTTTTTTCCGAAAACCGACGTGTCTTTTAGTTCAAAATATTTCTGTCGGGATTCGAATGAATGCGCCTGAAGCATGGTCTGCTTTTCGGCGAATAGTTCATCCAATTCTAGCACACCATCGGGAGTGAGCAATAACCTTTGGGCATTCATTGGCATCCATCTCATTTCTCTTGGATGGTCACCACCAAGTGAGATAGGACGCGTGTTCAGTGCCAAACTTTGGCCCTGGACGCATACAAGTCCAATGAGCATTACAAGAAGGAAGAG
>CAYORY010000129.1:0-6073 GCA_964406435.1 uncultured Roseivirgaceae bacterium
GCTGGGGAAGTGAATTAGTTCTTGTTATCGGGATGGTGACAATTTTGGTGGGTACCCTCGGTGCACTTAGACAAACGAATTTCCGAAGATTGCTCGCCTATGGCGCTATCGCCCATTCGGGTTTTTTGATTCCACTCGTGGTACTGGATGTCGATTCGAGTTTGTTCATTTGGTATGCTACGATTTACATGATTATGAATTTGGGTGTATTCTATGCAGCGAAAATTATGGAACAAAATGGCGTTGAATCAATTGAAGACTATACCGGGCTCGGAAAAAAAATCCCCATTCTTGGAGTTGGCGTTACACTGATTTTAATCGCTTTGGTTGGGCTACCGCCAACGGCAGGTTTTACGGCAAAATGGCTTTTGTTCAGCGCACTTTGGTCCGAATATCAGTTGAATTCTGATCCCATACTTCTGACCTATTTGTTGGTTGCCGTTTTTGCTACTGCAATAGCACTTTTCTATTACTTGAGAATTCCGTACTTCATGTTTCTTAAAGAAGGTGCTGCGGACTACAGCCTTGGATTGTCCAGACAGTTGGTCGTTCTCTTATTTGGCGTTTTTCTTCTGGTTATATTCTTTGCGCCCGGCATCCTGAACTTGCTCATTTGAGTAGTGACCTCAATGCCATGCGGGTGACACTTTTCTCATGGGCCAAAAAGCTACATTTGCCGACTTGAATAAGCCTCCATTGAATCTACCAGATATTCGTGTTATAATCCCGGCCTATAATGAGGAAAATGCCGTAGGCCTTGTCATAGATGAGATACCTGCGGGTTTGGTGTCAGAGATCATAGTGGTGGACAATGGCTCCTCAGACCGCACGCCCGAAATTGCCCGTGAAAAGGGAGCGACGGTGCTTTTTCAAAAGGAGAAAGGATATGGAAACGCATGTTTGAAGGGAATGGAACACATTGCCTTCTCTAAGACACAGCCGGACATAGTTGTTTTTCTGGACGGGGATCATTCTGATTACCCCGAAATGATGAGCAAGCTTGTTGACCCGATTGTACAGGGAAAAGTTGATTTCGTGGTGGGCAGTAGGGCTCTTGGAAATAAGGAAAACGGCTCAATGACAGTCCCTCAGGTATTTGGTAACTGGCTGGCAACTAGACTTTTAAAATTATTTTATGGAGCAACATTTACCGATTTAGGGCCTTTTAGAGCGATTAGGTATGAAATACTCAAAAAACTGCACATGAAAGACCGCACTTTCGGGTGGACAGTGGAGATGCAATTAAAAATAGCTAAGCTATCTTTGCGCTTCGTTGAGGTTCCGGTCGACTATAGGCGGAGAGTTGGGGTATCCAAAATCTCCGGTACGGTCAAAGGAACGTTGATGGCGGGATACAAAATTTTGTATACCCTTTTTAAAAACATTTGAGAGCGCTATGGAATGGATGGTCATTGCCGGATACGGTATTGCACTTCTGATTATTTGCCTTTTTAGTTTGGGTCAGTTCAACTTGGCTTGGCACTATATGAAGGCAAAAAAGGAAGAAGCTGATACCATCAAACCGATGGAGGTTTACCCGAGCGTCGTAGTGCAACTACCGGTGTACAATGAGCTCTATGTGGTCGAGCGACTTTTAGAGTCAGTTGCTGCCCTGAACTACCCCCAGGACAAATTTTTGATTCAGGTACTGGACGACTCTGATGATGAGACGGTAGACGTTATCGCCAAGAAAGTCAATGAGTTGAAGGAAAGGAACGTGCCTATAGAGCACGTGAGAAGGCCAGAACGGGTCGGCTACAAGGCGGGGGCTCTGCAGTATGGCATGCAGCAGACGGATGCCGAGTTTATCGCCATTTTCGATGCGGACTTTCTGCCAGAGAAGGATTTCCTTCTGAAAACCATGGGGCACTTCGAGGATGCAAAAATAGGGATGGTACAGACTCGTTGGGGACACTTAAATCAGAATTACAGCATCCTCACGCAGATGCAGGCGTTTGGGCTTAATGCGCATTTTACTGTGGAGCAGAAGGGTCGTCAAGCGGCAGGGAGCTTCATCAATTTTAATGGAACGGCAGGAGTTTGGAGAAAACAGTGCATCGAACAAGCTGGTGGTTGGCAGCACGACACCCTCACGGAGGATTTGGATCTAAGCTATCGAGCCCAACTTAAGGGATGGAAATTTCACTTTCTGGAGGATGTCGTTTCTCCTGCAGAACTACCAGTACTGATCCCCGCTATCAAGTCCCAGCAATACCGATGGACGAAAGGAGCAGCGGAGACGGCCAGAAAAACTTTACCGTCTGTTTTACGAGCGAATTTGAAATTCCCAACTAAGCTTCGGGCGGTGATGCATCTGCTCAACAGTTCTGTATTCCTATTTCTGATGATTGCTGCGGTGCTATCTATTCCGATGCTTTACATCAAAGAGTTCAACCCTGAGCTTGGGATCATATTTGATCTTGGTAGTATCTTCCTGATCGGTTTTTTTGCGATGGGACTCTTTTATTGGGCATCAACTAAGACGGTGCACCCCGAGTACACCTTCAAATTTTTTGCAACTCAGTTTCCGCTTTTTTTGATGTTTTCGATGGGCTTGGCACTGCACAATTCCATAGCGGTAATCGAAGGACTCTTGGGAGTAAAAACCCCATTCATACGGACACCAAAATTCAACATTTTGGTCAAAGGAGATAGCTGGAAGGGCAATGTGTACCTTAAGAGAGTCTTTTCTCCGGTAATGATTCTGGAGGGTTTATTGGCCGCCTACTTCATTTTCGGGATAGTGTCTGGTTTCAGGCTAGAGGATTATGGACTGATGTTCTTTCACCTGATGCTGGCGGCCGGATTTGGATTTATTTTCTATCAACAATTGAAGCCTGTAAAAGGGCATGGCTAGCAGAGCAGGCCTCAGGAATGTCAGTGGTTCTGTTGTATTTCTGCTGGCGCTCTTACTCCCCGGTTTTCTTGTAGATCGCACCGAGACCTTTGTCTTGCTAGCTTCGTATGTGCTGGCCTTTGGTGCGTATTTGGCTCTCTGGAATTCGTCCGATCTTAGGGCGCTTTTAACCGTGGGGCTTCTGGCGCGTATTGGCCTTTTCTTTTGTATGCCAATGCTTTCTGATGACGTCTATCGCTTCTTGTGGGACGGCTATTTGCTCAAGGCTGGGATTCATCCTTTTGCAGAGTTGCCGGGTTTTTATCTCAATCAGGGAATTTCGGGTCTGAGTCAAGAGCTCTTCGATTCGCTAAATTCTCAAAAGTACTTCACGGTTTACCCTCCGATCAATCAGGGAATTTTTTGGTTGTCTGTGGTGGTCTCGGATAATTGGCTTGTGTCTGCCGGTGTGATCAGAGTATTTCTGCTGGCAGCAGATGTAGTGACTTTTTATTTCATTCGAAAAATTCTTAGAGAAAGAGGGGGTAATCAAAACCTGGCATTCCTCTTTTTTTTGAATCCGCTGGTCATTTTGGAGGGTGTCGGCAATCTCCATTTTGAGGTGATGGTGTGTTCGTTTCTGGCTATTGGCATTCACTATTTCTTCCAGAAAAAGACCGTCTCAGCGGGGGCAGGTTTTGGAATGGCAATTGGAACGAAGCTGTTGCCGTTCATTTACCTTCCCTATTTCTTTTTTGAGGGGGTTCGCTCGAAGAAAATCTTGATGACCGTTTGCATAGTGCTGGTCGCGGGACTTTCAATGGCACCTTTGCTGAACGCCACCTTCATTGATGGATTGCGTAGTAGTTTGGGTTTGTACTTCACAAATTTTGAATTCAATGGGAGTCTGTTCAGAATTGCGCGAGAGATTTCTGTGGAAGCTACCGGCTACAATAAAATAAAAATCCTCGGGCCAATTTTTTCGATAGTCAGCGCAACAGGCATTTTGGTGGTGTCATTTTTTGGAGCTAGGAGAAATAGGAAGGTAGAAACCATATTGCTTTCGGCTCTAATGGTGTATTTGGCTTTTTCTACGACCGTTCACCCTTGGTATATTTTGCCGCTTATTCTGTTTGGTATTTTGTCGGGATATGTTTTTCCCATCATCTGGTCTTTGATGATTTTCATAACCTATGCCGGATATTCTGCTGAAGGGTACAGTCTTCACTGGTTCTGGATTGCACTTGAATATATCATTGTAGTTTTGAGTTTTATTTTTAATGATCGAATCAAAAGATGGCTGACAATTTCCTCATAATCTTCGTAAAAAATTTGATTCCCGGTATGGTGAAAACGCGCCTTGCTAAAGATGTGGGCATGTTTCTGGCGTTGGATATTTATCAGGAGTTGGTGAATCACACGGCCAAGGTTGTGAGAAAAGTAGAGGCGGATAAAATGGTTTTTTACTCAGAGTATGTGGAGGTCGAGGATGCGTTTGAGGGAGAAGATTTTGAGTACAATGTGCAAACTGGCAGCACGCTGGGCGAGAAAATGCAGAATGCATTTCAGCATGCTTTTGATAAAGGATACAGTCGAGTGACAATCATTGGAAGCGATTGTTATGACTTGAAAGCTAAGCACCTGGAGCAGGCGTTCGACCAACTGGAAATCAATGACATGGTTGTGGGGCCCTCCAAAGATGGTGGCTACTATTTACTCGGGTTGAATGGTCCTTGTCCTGCACTGTTTGAGGGTAAAGAATACAGCCATGACAAGGTGTTTGAGGAGCTGATGCATGAGGCTAAGGAGCTGGAGCTGGAATGCTACGTGCTGGATAAGCTGAACGACATTGATACACTTGAGGATGTCAAGGGCACTGCCCTCATGAAATTACTTGAAGAGCCGGAGGATGGCGAGGAATTTTAATTAGGAGATGGGAGGCTGGCGAAAGGACATTCAGATAAGTACCCTCCTGACGGTACTTCTACTCCTGTTGGCGATTTATCTCTTTAAATTTTTCACTTACTACCGCAAAAGAAACGATCAACTTTCACCCAGCATGAAGAAGTGGATGCTGGCCATCCATGTGCTCACAGCCCTGATCGGAGGTTTTTTTGTCGCGGAAAACAAGGGCTTTGACTCTTTTCCCTTTTTAGAAGATTCATTTTACGAAGAGCCGGCTGCTGTTATTCTTTGGTTCAACATTTTCCTGTTGCCAATCGGCCTATTGATAGACATGATCTTCAAGTCTCCAAAAATGAGCGATGACTTGTCGGATGACGATGAAGAGGAGGATTTTTAAAAATGCTTCCAACCCTGAGCCTGTAGCTCGACAACATTATTGTTTCTAGTCACCATGGTTCGTCCTTTTTCTTTGGCCTGCATGTAGCCAATGGAGTGGATGTCTGCATGCTTTTCAAGTTTCAGATAATCTTCCTGCCGGATCGTGAAGAGTAATTCATAGTCCTCGCCACCATTTAGCGCGGCAGTGTTAGGATCCATGTTGAATTCGGCCACCGTTTCAAACGTCTGTTTCTCTATCGGCAGCTTGTCTTCATAAATGGCCACACCCAAACCCGACTCCTTGCAGATGTGGAAAACATCTGACGCCAGCCCATCAGATACGTCAATCATCGAAGTAGGCACCACACCGGCATCAGCCAGTTCGTGAATGATATCCATTCGAGCTCGCGGCTTCAGTAACCTGCCTACCACGTAATCGTATTGATCGATTTTTGGCTGCATGTTAGGATTGGCAAGAAATTCTTGTTTCTCCCTCTCCAAAACTTGGAGGCCAATGAATGCCCCACCCAAGTCGCCAGTCACACATAAAATGTCATTTTCTTGAGCCCCGGATCGGTAAGTGATTTTGTCCTTTTCTGCCTCGCCCATAACCGTCACTGATATCATCAGGCCGGAAGGAGAGGCCGTGGTGTCCCCACCGACCAAGTCCACGTTGTACGCATCACAAGCGGCGCGAACTCCTTCGTAGAAAACATCAACAGCCTCTACTGAAAAGCGATTGCTTAGCGCGATGCTCACTGTGATTTGCTTCGGTGTGCCGTTCATGGCGGCAATGTCGGACACGTTCACGGCCACTGACTTGAATCCCAAATGCTGCAAGGGCATATAGGCTAAGTCGAAGTGAATGCCTTCTATGAGCATGTCGGTGGACATAATGATGAATTTATCACCCGCATCATGAACCGAAGCATCGTCACCGATTCCCTTCAGCGT
>CAYORY010000130.1:0-6048 GCA_964406435.1 uncultured Roseivirgaceae bacterium
TTTGCAAAACTGATATTGGCTAGGACTATCAAAGCCAATGCTAGTATACCCTTTACTGTTTTCATTATGTCTGATTTTAGTTTTTGAATAATCATAGATCAAACCTAGATCGGAAACACTTTGATTTCGACTTGTCAATTTTCCAATAGCTACTGATATTTACCATATTCACTTTTAATACGGTAAATAGAAACACATCAGAGTTAAATTATTACACTTCATCTCTGTCCATCGATTTGGCATTGAGTCATGAACAAAAAAAGAGGCACCATTGGCACCTCCCTTTTCTATGTAGCTAACTATTACTTCTCTTTAATTTCTTGGTACTGAATTTTCAAAAAATACGTCTAATTGAAAATAAAACAGCTAATTCAACACTCATAACCTCACGAATGAAAAAATAGTTTCTAACAATCAGTCCACTCATCACCTATTGAAATCCCATCACAAAAGTATTTCCATAAAAGAAAACTATACACTTCTGAATTTTCCATTCCATGTACTTTCTTACCCCTATATAGTTGATATTGCTCCAATGCTATTAATTTTACACATATATATGATAAAAATGGACACTATCATCTCGGCAAAGCATCGTTTATTAGTACTATGAGGCGAACACTAGAGCACCCCGCATTTGAGCGAATCACGCCCCAAACAGGGGACTCACTGACGGTCAGACAATTTTCCCAATCCGCCAGGAATACACGCCCCTTCTGGCACTATCATCCTGAGCTTGAATTGGTGTATGTAAACGGTGGCAGTGGCAAGCGACACGTAGGTAGTCACCTGTCTTATTTCCACGATGGTGAACTCGTATTGATCGGCTCCAACCTTCCGCATCAAGGGTTCAGTGATCGGCTCAATGGGTACCGAAGGGAAACTGTGATCCAAATGCTCCCTTCTTTCTTGGGTAATGATTTTTTCAATACCGGAGAAATGATCAGGATAAATGAGCTTTTCGAAAGAGCCCGGCGAGGACTCTCTTTCACTGGTGACACCAAAGAAAAGGTGGGCGCTAAAATCGAAGAGATGGTTTCATTGAACCCTTTCGACAGGATACTGAAATTATTGAGTATCCTGAATGATCTGGCTCTGTCTGAAGAATATCTCACCCTGAATGCCAAAGGGTTTTCATTGGAGATACAGCCACAGGACAATGACCGAATCAACGTAGTACTCAATCATGTCAGGGAAAATTTCCAACATCCCATCACGCTAGCGGAAATCACCGATAAAGTAAGTATGACCGAGCCCTCATTCTGTAGGTATTTTAAGAAAGTGACAGGAAAGACCTTCACTCGATTCGTCAATGATTACCGGCTGGTTCATGCCTCCAAACTATTGGTAGAGAAGAGAATAAGTATTTTGGAAGTTTGCTTCGAAAGTGGATTTACCAATTACTCTCACTTTACCAAGCAATTCAAAGCCTTTGCCGGCAAGAGTCCTTCTCAGTATCGCAGCGAGCGCACCCAAATTGTAGAATAAAAAAAACGGCGCTCCTTTCGAAGCGTCGTTTCATTGGTTGAGGTATATCTTTTCTTGTTTAAACCTAAGGCACTAATGTCCTCCACCCATAGTCATCGGTGTATCAGTCTTCTGCGCTGAGCCAGTCTCCTTCAATCTAAGCGCCAGCAAGCCGGAAATGAGGAAGAAAACACCTCCAAGTAAGATGGCGTTTATTGCACTGTTGCCCAATAGGTTCTTCACAATTGGCCCAAAAGTGACCGTCTGAATACCCATGGGAATAACGATCATCATGTTTAGGATACCCATGTACACTCCTCTTCGTTCCTGAGGCACTATCTTGGAAACCATAGAATACGGGATGCCCATCATGGCAGCCCAGCCAATGCCGAATAGAACCATTGGGAACAGCACGAACAAGGGATCGTGGATATAAGGAATGGAAAGCATGCCTATTCCTGTCAAAAACAAGCTTCCTGTATAGACCTTCTTACCACCAAATTTCAACGCCAGAGGAACGAGTGCCAAGGCCACTATCATGGTGGTGATATTATATGTGGTATTCATTTTTGCAGCCTGACTCAGAGCTTGTGACTTATCAAAACCCATAGACTCTACAAACAGTGGTGAGATGAACTGCCAATAGACGAAAAGGGCGTACCATTGGAACAGGTAAACACCTGAAAGTTTCCACATGAATTTTGGCATGTCCTTGATGGCACTCACTATTTCCAAAAAGGGAGATTTAAAGCGCTCAAGCAAGGGACGTGCATTGTGAAGCTTCATCTCGGCTAGTTCTTCCTCTGATGGCGGAATTTCGGGGGTTTTCAGCACCGACCAAAGAATGGTAGACACTGATAAAATGGCTCCAATAAAAAAGGAATAATACAGCCACGTTGGGATGCCCCCTGCATCTTCAGTCACCGTTTCTGCTCCACCCAGCCAGTCCTGAAAGATGAAAATAGAGGCATTTGCGAGAACAATTCCCGCGCCCACAAACAAGCTTTGCATTTGATATCCAAAACTTAACTGACTCTCTGGAAGCTTATCGCCCACAAACGCCCGATAAGGCTCCATGGCCATATTATTGCCAACATCGAGTATCCAAAGCAAACCCACAGCAAACCAGAGTGCCGGACTATACGGAAAGGCGAATAGGCACAGACTACCTATGATGGCTCCTATCAAAAAGAAAGGCTTTCTACGGCCCCATCTTGGAGACCATGTTTTATCAGATATGGCTCCTATGATAGGCTGAATAATGAGGCCGGTGACCGGACCAGCAATGTTCAGCAACGGTAGTTGCTCGTGATGTGCACCCAGAAAGGAGAAGATGGGATTTACGGCGGTCTGTTGCAGACCAAAACTGAACTGGATTCCAAGGAATCCTACATTCATATTGAATATCTGCCAAAACGAAAGTCTTATTTTACCTGACATGCTAGTGTGGTTGAGGTTTTTGTGTAAGCCAAACCGTCTCGTAAGGTTCCAGGACAATGTGTCCTTCTTCCAATTGAAACGTCTTTGACGTAAGTTTATCTGTAAAGTTTTGTCTCAGGTCGAACCCATACATGGAGATCAGTTCCCCCTTGAATGATTCGCTGTGGTCGTTCAAGTTACATACGACCAAGGAACTGTGCTCACCCGATGATCTAAATATCCCCAGCAAGTGCTGGTTCTCAAGATTTGCTAATTGGCGGTTGTTCAGAGCGGCCATTTCCGGGCTACTCTTTCTTGTTCGGATCAATGTTGTGAGGTCAGTGAAAATTCGATTCTCAAGTGTTTCCTTTTTCTTACGTTTCTCCGCACGCTTCCAATTCATTCTTGGCCGGTGCATCCACCGGCTATCATCTGCTTTGGCAGAATCTTTAAGGTACGAGTAGTCATTCAGTGTGCCAAGTTCATCTCCAGAGTAAAGCATGGGAATACCTCCGTAGCTCAATATCAGGCTATGGAGCATTTTGATTCGACGACAGGCAAATTCAATTTGCTCGGCATCCTTCTCATCCACTGCCTTTTCCAAACCAGCTAATGAAGCCAAGCTCCCACAAATTCTGGCATCTCCGGTCTTTTCGTTTTCCATGAATTTTTGTCCCTTAGAAAAGGAATACTCATGTGAGCCCGACAAAAATTCCGTCAGAAATCTCCTGTGAGATGTCGGATCATACCCTGACCATTGGGCGTGGGTGTCTTCATATCCCAAACCAATATCGTCGTGGCATCTGACATAATTCAGCCAGGTGGTGCCAAATGGTTTAGGTGGGATTTGGCTCAGAGTGGTCAAAGTCAGCCGATTATTTTTAGTAGCCATGGCATCCCACAGCATGACCATGAAAGTGGCATTGTAGGCCATCTCGCATTCGTCAGTCAGTTCATCGCCTTCACCAAAATATTTCACGATTTCGTGGGGCGCCACGATCGCCTCTGCCAGGAATAAAGTACCCGGCGCTACGATTCGAATACAGGATTTCATGGCCTTGATGACTAGGTGAGCTTCATCCAGATTCTGACTGTCCGTGCCCATTTTCTTCCACATGAACGCTAGGGCATCTAGCCTCAGAATGTCGATCCCGAGGTTGGAGAGGAAAATCATGACGTCTACCATCTCGATGAAAACAGCTGGATTGGTGTAATTCAAATCCCACTGGTAGGTATTGAAAACGGTCATCACCCACTTGTTCACTTCCTCAATGAAAGTATAATTGCCGGGTGCAGTGGCTGGGAAAACTTCGGGCAGACTCTGCTCAAACAAATTGACAACCGTTCTGTCCTGATGAAAATAGTACCTGTCTTGATGCTCCTTTTGTCCCTGTCGTGCCCTCAGAGCCCATTCGTGCTCATCTGCAGTATGGTTCAGTACAAAATCGATCATCACTATCATGTCCCTTTCATGGAGATCTTTGATCAGACCCTTCAAGTCATCCAGGGTTCCAAGGTCAGGATTGATGTCACGATAATCCGAAACCGCGTACCCACCGTCGTTATTTTCTTTGGGGGATTTTAAGAGGGGCATCAGGTGCACCAGATTGATTCCTAATTCTTCAAGATAGTCGAGCTTCTTCCTGACGCCATTTAGGTCACCGGCAAAAAGGTCTGAATAGAGCATCATCCCCACCCATTTTTCGGCCAGGAACCAATACTTATCCTTTTCTCGCCGGATGTCAGATTTCTTGAGTTTATCAGGCCGCTTGGAATACCCATCTCTGAGCACTTTCAAGAGATTGGCGAAGTGATCATCGACCCTGCCTTGGTTTTCATACAGTCTGTAAAACTGCCTCATGAGGGTTCCTTCCCCACTCTTCAACCGACGATTGAATACTGGGTCAGACTGTGCCTGACTTGACGCCTGTTTGGGTGTTTGTTTAGAAGAAATAGTAATAGCAATTAGAATAAACTGACTTCATTGATAACTACCCACCACACACGTATGGTAGGTTTTCACCCTGAAGTAATTACCAATAATAATCAAGTTTTTTGAGGTCGAATTGATAAATCTTAATGCAAACCTTTGCGGATAAAGAACATCCTTTGCTTTCAGTGAATTATTTAAAATAACCCCTCCTAAAATTCCAGTCTGGGCTAGCAAGGATTAAATTGATGACACTATGAAAAACCAGACGTCTAACCACCTGCCTGAGCTCATGTTGGGCATATTGGTCATGTCTAGTTCGGGTGTGCTTGGCCGCTGGATCGACCTTCCCGCTCCGGTAATCATCTGGCTAAGATGTGTCATTGCGCTAGTTCCGTTTTACCTTTTCCTTCGGCTTACGGGGAAGTTCAACAGGATACCTTCGGGCTCCATAGGGCGATCCATTATTCTAAGTGGCGTGCTTATGGGTGCGCACTGGGTCACTTATTTCTATGCTCTGAAATTTTCGACGGTTGCCATCGGTATGCTTTCCCTTTTTACCTACCCGCTCATTACGGCCATTCTGGAACCAATATTTATCAAGACCAAACCAAAAACCAGACATATTCCGCTTTCTATAGTTGCGCTCATGGGGCTGTATCTTCTGGTGCCTGAGTTTTCCATGGCCAATGAACAATTCGTCGGGATACTGTTTGGCATCTTGTCTGCGCTGGTCTATTCATTTAGAAATATCATCGTGAAAATCAGAATTGGAAAGATGAGTGGGGAATTGCTCATGTTTCATCAAATAACGATCGTAGCAGTCATGCTCATCCCTGTTGCATTCTTATTTAAACTTAGCTGGCAGGACGATATCTCGAATCAATGGATTCCTCTCACGATCCTCGCACTGTTCACGACGGCCATCGGTCATTCGTTTTTTGTCAGGAGTTTTCGGCACTTCAGCGTGACTAGCATCAGCCTGCTCAGCAACCTTACGCCTCTGTTCGGCATTTTGCTTGGCTGGATTTTTCTGTCCGAATTTCCGCAGGGAAATGTGGTGCTCGGAGGTGCGCTCATTCTGACGACCACTCTGATTGAGATTTTTATTTCAAGGAAGGAAAGAACCTGAAAGGCTGCATTCGTTTGCGTGACTATTTATGAAATCTGGCAAGGCCGAATTGACCATTGTATATATTTGCCCCTCTATTTTCAACCTTAATAAAGACAAA
>CAYORY010000131.1:0-5921 GCA_964406435.1 uncultured Roseivirgaceae bacterium
ACCTTGATCCCAAATTACTTCCATCCGCATTCAAGCTTTTCAATAAGTGCGCGATACAGGTGTGCGAGGGTCAGCAAATGGATATGGATTTTGAAGATCGGGACGATGTGTCGGAATCAGAATACCTGGAAATGATCCGATTGAAGACGGCTGTCCTGCTAGGTTTCTCCTTGAGATTGGGTGCGTTGCTTGCCGAAGCAGATGAAAAAACTCAGGAGCAGCTTTATGAGCTTGGAGTGGCGATGGGCATGGCATTCCAGCTAATGGACGATCACTTGGATACGTTTGGTGACGAGACCTTTGGCAAACAAATAGGAGGGGATATCGCTTCCAACAAAAAGACATTTTTGCTTATCAATGCGTTGGAGCGTTCATCAGATGACCATAAAATGGAGTTGGAAAAATGGCTTTCCACTGAAGGGCAGGACGAAGGAAAAATCAAGGAGGTAACAAGAATCTATAAAGCAGAGGGACTAGAGGGACTTTCAAGGGAGAGGATTTTCCAATACGGTGAATCCGCAAGAAATCTGCTAAATAGCCTAACTGGTGATGACTCGGTAAAGGCACTGATTTCAGGCTACATTGACAAACTGAACCAACGAGTGAAATGAAGGAAATTGGAGAATTTCTGGCAGCAGTAACTGATTTCATTTGGGACATTCCCTTGCTCATTTTGTTTATGGGCGGAGGTATTTTCTTTATGATCTACTCCAGATTCATCCCCTTCAAATATTTCGGTCACGGTATAAATATTCTTCGAGGAAAATACGACGACCCGAATGATCCCGGTTACATCAGTCATTTTCAGGCACTCTCAGGAGCACTTGCTGCGACCGTGGGCATGGGCAATATCAGCGGGGTGGCTCTGGCCATAGTAGCAGCTGGCCCGGGCGTGCTTTTCTGGATGTGGGTCAGTGCTTTTTTCGGCATTGCCACCAAGTTTTTTACCTGTACGCTTTCGGTCATGTATCGAGGCAAGGACGATGAGGGAAACCTTCAGGGCGGTCCGATGTACGTGATCCGTGAAGGCCTGGGGCCAAAATGGAGAGGGTTGGCCATTCTGTTTTGTGTGGCGGGGTTGCTGGGCGCTACGCCCATTTTTCAGGCAAATCAAATGGTTGATGTTATTGGTCAGGTCGTTTTGGAGCCGATGGATATCAGTGTGGATAGCGGTTCTGTAAGGCTGATCATTGGTCTGATCGTAGCGTTTTTGACAGGACTTGTGATCATTGGAGGTATTAAACGAATAGGAGCTGTTGCTTCCAAGTTGGTGCCGGCAATGGTGGTCATTTATACGGTTTGTGTGCTCGCCATTCTCGCCCTTAATCTTGACCATGTTATTCCTTCCTTCCAACTCATTTTCACGGAGGCGTTTCAGCCAAAGGCAATTTTGGGTGGTTCACTTCTTGCCATTTTGATTGAAGGGGCAAAGAGAGCGTCGTTCTCAAATGAGGCAGGAGTGGGCACAGCCCCAATGATGCATGGAGCCGCCAAAACGAAAGAACCTGTGCGAGAAGGGTTAGTCGCCATGCTCGGCCCTGCTATTGACACATTACTTGTTTGTACCCTCACGGGAATTTGCATTATAGTCACTGGGCTTTGGAAAGATGGAGGAGCTGACGGGATCGCTCTCACGGCTCAGGCATTCGAAGAAAGCCTCTCCACTTTTGGAAGTGTTGGAATTATCATCTGTGTGCTAGTTTTTGGCTTCACCACCATTCTCGGAATGGCCTTTTATGGAAAACAATGTTTCACCTTTCTGGCTGGCAGTAAGTACGGCAAGTACTTCAATTATTGGTACGTTTTAATCGTTATTGTTGGGGCTGTGGTGTCGTTGGATATAGTGGTGAATATCATTTTCATTGGTTTTGGCCTGATGGCCATTCCTACTATTGTGTCCTCGGTCATTCTTGCACCAAAGGTGATGGAGGCAAGCAAAAGGTACTTTGCTCAGCTGAAGAAATCCTAACCTTTGAGGGAGGCAATCGATAGGAATTCGTATACCTTTGCGACCCTTAAAAAAGTTCGTCAGAACCAATGAGAATAGTCATTGCCGGAGCAGGAGACCTTGGGTTTCATTTGTCGAAATTACTTGTGCAAGAAGGACACGATATAGTTCTGATTGATGAGGAATCTTCCGTGCTCGAAAATGCATCCGCACACCTGGATGCTAAAACCATACTAGGGAGTTCATCTTCACCCAGTGTACTTGAGGAGGCAGACATGAGCAAAACCGATATGCTCATCAGCGTCACCTCCAATCAGGAAACCAATCTGACTACCTGCATGATTGGGAAGCAACTTGGCGCCAAGCAGACGATCGCCAGGGTTTCCAACATAGAGTACGTCCAATGGAAAGAAAAACTAGGCCTGAAGAATGTAGGCATAGACGATGTAATTTCACCTGCCTCTTTGGCCGCCAAAGAGATTAAAAGATTGCTGAAGGAATCGGCCATGACCGATTCCTTTGAGTTTGAAAATGGCTTGCTCACCCTCATGGGACTCACCATAGATGAGGATAGTGAGCTGCTGGATAGATCCATTGAAGAGACGGCCTACCTCAATCCCGACAACCGTTTCATTATTGTTGCCATTCTCAGGGACAATGAGACGATCATACCGCATGGGGAAAATTTCTTCAGGCTCAATGACCATGCGTATTTCATCGCACAGCCAAACGGTGTGGAGCAGGTGATGAGTCTGGCGGGAAAGCAGCGATTTGAGATCAAGGATGTAGCCATACTGGGTGGGAGTAAGCTGGGGATTCACAGTGCCAAAATACTTAGTAAAAAATACAATGTAAAGCTGATAGAGAAGGACAAAGAGAAGTGCTTCAGGCTGGCCGATGAACTGCCCGATACCATGATCATCAATGCCGACGGTCGGGATCAGGTACTTATGAAAGAAGAAGGGATTGATAAGTCGGACGCATTTATTGCCGTGACGGAAAATACGGAGACCAACATCATCTCGTGTCTTTCTGCTAAGAACAGCGGCGTGAAGAAAACCATTTCTTTGGTAGAGAACATTGACTACATCCATCTTTCGCAGAATATTGGGGTGGATACGCTGATCAACAAAAAACTAATTGCGGCTAATTTCATTTTCAGATACATCCGAAAAGGGGAAGTACTCAACCTCACCAGTATTCATGGGGTGGATGCCGAAATTTTGGAATTCGAGGTGAAGGAAGGAAGTAAAATCGTAAGTGATGAGCTTCGAAAATTAAGCTGGCCAAAGACTGCTGTGGTGGGAGGAGTGGTCAGAAGAGGGCAGGGGATCACCGTGCGCGGAGACTTTAGATTTGAACCGAAAGACAGGGTGGTCGTACTATCAAGACCTGAGTGTATCTCCTCCATAGAGAGCTACTTCAAATAAGAATGTTTAACTGGAAGTCGATAGGGAAGATTATAGGCATTTTGCTTTTGCTCAATGCCATCTTCATGCTCACCACCATCCCTTTCACCCTCATGGAGCGCGACGGTGACCTGCGAGCCATTCTGATTTCTGCATGGATTACCGCGACTTTTGCCGCCATTCTTCTTCAGGCATCTAAGAATCCCAAGTCCAGTGACCTTCGCAAAAGGGACGGTTTCTTAGTGGTCACATTAGGCTGGCTAGCCATGTCACTCTTTGGTTCCCTTCCTTACCTGATCAGTGGAGCCATCCCCAATTTCTCCGACGCTTTCTTCGAAACCATATCCGGCTTTTCAACCACAGGCGCCACCATACTCACCGACATTGAGGTAGTACACAAGGGCATACTTTTCTGGCGGAGCTTGACGCAATGGATTGGAGGCATGGGAATTATTGTTCTTACGGTGGCGATCCTGCCATTTCTCGGAATCGGAGGCATGCAGCTTTTTGTGGCAGAGGCTCCAGGTATTACCCCTGATAAACTTCAACCTCGAATCAAAGAGACAGCCAAGAGGCTTTGGTTTATCTACGTAGGGCTCACCCTCACAGAGATGGTGCTTTTGTGGGTAAGCGGCATGAGCTTCTTCGACGCGATAAACCACGCCCTGACGACTATGGCCACCGGTGGCTTTTCTACACATAATGAAAGCATTGCAGCATTCTCCAGTCCGCTCATTCAGTATATCATTATTTTCTTCATGTTCCTTGCCGGGACGAATTTCACCATGACCTACTTCGGCTTGCATGGTCAATTCCTCAAGGTGTTGAAGAATGAAGAGTTTCGGTTTTACTTGGGATTTTGCCTGGGCATATCACTGGTCGTCGGTTTTGTCATCTTTGGGCTCGGACACGACACACTGGAAAAATCCATTCGGGATGCGCTATTTCAGGTCGTTTCGGTCATTACCACCACGGGGTATATCACCCATGATTATACCGTGTGGTCGCCCTTCATTACCGTGCTCTTTTTCATGCTCATGTTCTTTGGAGCTTCTGCCGGTTCTACGGCCGGTGGTGTGAAAATCGTTAGGCATATTTTGCTTGTGAGAAACAGTATTTTGGAACTCAAACGGCAGATACATCCATCGGCCATTATCCCCGTTCGCTTCAATGGCCAAACGGTTTCTCGAGAAATCATTTATAATATTCTTGCCTTCATCATGATCTACTTCTCCGTTTTCGGGATTGGATCCATCTTGATTGCAATGACTGGTGTTGATTTTATGACTGCTGTGGGTGCTACTGCTACTTGTCTGGGAAATATCGGCCCAGGATTAGGAACAGTGGGGCCTGTGGATAATTTTGCCCATATGCCCATGGCTGCAAAATGGCTTCTTTCTTTCTTGATGTTACTGGGCCGGCTTGAGCTTTTTACCGTATTATTGATTTTCACACCTTACTTCTGGCGTAAAACTTAAAGTATGCATCTTCTTAATTATATCATTTGGAGCCCAAACCCAAACATCTTCGTCATTCCAGGAATTGATCATCCCGTAAGGTGGTATGGGCTCTTGTTTGCGCTAGGATTTATCCTTTCTCAGCAGGTGATGCTGTGGATTTTTAAGAAGGAAGGTAAGCCAGAAAAGCATGTGGAGAAGCTTACGGTCTATATGGTCATCGCGGTGATCGTGGGAGCAAGATTGGGACACTGCTTATTCTACGATCCTGCACATTATTTATCAAACCCTCTGGAAATATTGAAAATATGGGAAGGTGGTCTAGCCAGTCATGGAGGAGCAATAGGAATTGTTTTCGCGCTTTATCTTTTTTCCAGAAAGTACCCTTATTCGTTTTTCTGGATTTTAGATCGAATTGTGATCGTGGTGGCTCTAACCGGCGCGATGATAAGGACAGGTAATTTCTTCAATTCTGAGATGGAGGGTACTGCCACCGGTTCGAATTACGGAGTGGTCTATGCCGGGTACACCAAAGAGTTTTTAGCTACGGACAAAGACGTGGCATCTGTGGATTTCAGGAGAGATGAGACTCAAAAATTGGAAAATGGGAAAGTCGGTTTGGCGGCTGTGATCGAGTACAAGGATGGTGTGAAAGTGGATGCCCAGAAAATGGCTGTAATCAGTGGAAATCTCGCGTACAATCTTAGAAAACTGACCGAAGTAAATCAGCACATAGATTTCGGTGAAGGGCAGTTGAACTATCGAGTGACTGAACGAGAGGGTCGGGCAGTGGTAGAAATTTTTGGAGTAGGAACGGTACGGCATGCTGCCCAGCTTTACGAAGCAGCCTATTGTGTTTTGCTCATGCTTCTGCTGTTCTGGCTGTGGCAAAAGAAACGCGATGTTCTACCCGCAGGATTTAATTTCTCCTTGCTCCTGATCATACTCTGGACAGCTAGGTTTATTGATGAATATTTCAAAATGAATCAAGTTGATTTCGAAGAATCAATGGCGCTGAACATGGGACAGTGGCTCAGCGTTCCGATGGTGGCCATAGGAATCGTGCTTATGATTTGGATTCACAAAAGAAAGGATTCGCCAAGGATG
>CAYORY010000132.1:0-5891 GCA_964406435.1 uncultured Roseivirgaceae bacterium
ACTTTCTACTACTTCCCCCTCACTCCTAACCCCTAACTCCTCATTCCTACTTCCTAACTCCTCATCTACTTCGTGCTTGGTACTTGGTACTTTATGCTTGGTACTTTCTACTCCCTGCTGCCCCTCTACTCTCTCAGTACTTTTTTTTTTGTCCCATTTTCAGAACCCGCCAAAGTAAAGGCCTGACGGAGGTGCGATAGTTTCATAAGGCACAGCTCCACATGAAGACGCTGATTCTTGCTCATTTTATAGTTCAGCTCCGCCTGATTCAGGATATTGAGGCCGGAAAGTAAAAATGATGCACTCGACTGACCCGCTTGCTCCAGATACTTCTCGCGAATGTTGCCAGCCACTTCGATCAATTGAGCGGTTTGTTTCTTTTGACTTACCAATAAGTCACGGAAATGGCCTTGTAACCCAACTAAGAAATTACTTCCCTCAAAACCTTTTCTAAGAATCTCGTCGAATAGCACTAAGGCCGTGGACATGTCTTCTGCTATGAGCGCATCGGTGATTTTGAAATAATAATCATAATCAAGAATATGAAGATTCTTGATGGTGTTTTCGTAGGTAATCTTACCGTCAGATGAGAAGGTGGAAATAAGATCAAAAATGGAGAGTGCGTCGCGCATAGCCCCATCTGCCTTTTGGGCGATAATGTGCAATGCCTCCTCTTCTGCATCTATTCCCTCACTTTTGGCGATTTTTTGCAGTTGTCCCACGATCTCAGTTATTTCAATTCGATTGAAATCATAAATCTGACACCTGGAAAGAATGGTTGGGATGACCTTATGCTTCTCCGTAGTGGCTAGGATGAAAATGGCATAGGAAGGAGGCTCTTCCAGCGTTTTCAAAAAAGCATTGAATGCCTGAGTAGAAAGCATATGCACCTCATCTATGATGTACACTTTGTACTTTCCCTGCTGAGGCGGATAGCGCACCTGATCGATCAAGTTTCGCATGTCATCCACGCTGTTATTAGAGGCGGCATCCAGTTCGAAGATGTTGAAGTTGGACGTGCCGTCTCCGGTGGCCGCTTCAAAATCATTGATTAACCTAGCCAGGATTCTGGCACATGTAGTTTTTCCCACCCCCCTGGGTCCACAGAAAAGCATCGCCTGACCAAGATGATTCGTGTCTATCGCATTTTGAAGGGTGGTAGTAATGTGCGATTGCCCCACTACCTCTTCGAACCCTACAGGACGATATTTCCGAGCCGATACTACAAAGTTTTCCATGCGAGGTGGCAAGTTAATTATTGGGTTGGACAAGGCGCATCCATACTTTCAAAAAAATCAGAGCATTCCCTCATTCCTTTCCTACTTTTGTTCAAAACTTACCAGCGGATGTATCAAAATAAAAAGGTAATAGTCGTATTACCGGCGTACAACGCCTCCAAAACACTGGAAATGACCTACGCGGAAATTCCACTGGATGTCATAGATGAGATTGTATTGGTAGATGATGCCAGCCCAGATGACACGGTGGAGGTTGCAAAAAAACTAGGCATCAGTCACGTGATCCGGCACGAAGACAATCTGGGCTATGGTGGCAATCAAAAGTCTTGCTATGATAAGGCCCTTGAACTCAAAGCGGATATTGTGATCATGCTCCATCCTGATTATCAGTATACGCCAAAGCTGCTCATCGCCATGATCTCCATCATAGGTAATGAACTGTATCCGGTCGTTTTTGGATCCAGAATTTTGGGCAAAGGAGCACTTAAAGGAGGCATGCCCATGTACAAATACATCGCTAATCGAGGCTTGACGTTCATTCAGAATGTGCTCTGCAACCAGAAACTCTCAGAATACCACACGGGCTTCCGGGCATTTTCTGGTGAAGTCCTTAGGTCGATAAAGTATCGCGAAAATTCCGATGACTTCATTTTTGATAATCAAATGATCGCTCAGATTTTTGCCAAAGGATACGAGATAGGAGAAGTGACCTGCCCTACCAAGTACTTTGAAGAAGCCTCTTCTATCAACCTTTCACGAAGCATGACCTACGGCTTTGGTGTGCTTGGGGTATCCTTTCGGTACTTTTTTCACAGGCTGGGAATCAAGTGGTCATTAGTAGAATAAAATGAATCTGCTCACTGCACCATTCGACGAAAACTTCAAGTACCCCCGGGTTTTTCTCGTGGTGCTTGGCCTGCTCTTTTTTGTGCCATTTCTTGGGTCTACTCACCTATTTGATTGGGATGAGATAAATTTTGCGGAAAGTGCCAGAGAAATGATGATCACCGGTGATTATTTCAGGGTGCACATCAATTTCATTCCCTTCTGGGAAAAGCCCCCCCTCTTTTTTTGGCTGCAGGTGCTGAGCATGAAAATATTTGGCGTGAATGAATTTGCCGCAAGATTTCCCAATGCACTTTGCGGGGTAGTGTCCCTTCTGCTGCTGTACCAAATAGGCAAAAAAGCATACACCCACCAATTCGGGATGATTTGGGCTGTTCTCTACTTTGGGGCTTTGCTCCCTCACATGTATTTCAAATCCGGCATCATAGACCCGGTCTTTAATCTGTTCATCTTTCTGGGCATATTTTTCCTCCTACTCACCGTCGAGGAAGGAACTAACAAAAATCGGAATGCGATACTGGCCGGTCTCTTCACTGGCTTGGCCGTGCTCACCAAAGGGCCAGTCGGTTTACTGCTGGTACTACTTACATTTCTGGTCTACTGGATCAGCAAGCGGCTCAGTAAAGTTACTTCCTGGAGGCATGTCGTTCTCTTTGCGGGTATGGTTTTTCTGGTAAGCAGCGCCTGGTTTGGCTATGAAACCATCAAGAATGGACCATGGTTTCTGGTCGAGTTTGTAAACTATCAATTAGAGCTTTTTACAAGGCCGGTGGCCGGACATAAGCAACCCATCTACTATCATTTTGTGGTGGTCTTGATTGGCTGCTTCCCTTTTTCAGTTTTCGCCATCAGGAAGCTTTGGAGGAACAAAGAAGAGAATTCTGTGCCTCTGAATTTTGCCAGATGGATGCGCTACCTTTTTTGGGTGGTCATGATCCTCTTTACCATCGTCACGACCAAGATCGTACATTACTCCAGCATGGCCTATTTTCCCTTGTCCTTTTTGGCTGCCTACCAACTCCACGAATGGATCTCGGCCAAATCCAAACCCTACGGCTGGCAGCTATTGGTAAACCTGGCGGTGGGTAGTATCCTTGGTTTGGTCTTCTTCGCAGTGCCCTATTTGCTGAGTCATAAGCACCTGCTGTATGACCTGATCAAAGATCCCTACGGGCGGGCAAGCCTGGATACGGACGTCTCAATGCTGGGCTGGGAATGGATCATAGGTCTTGTGTTTTTGAGCATAGTCGTCATCAGTTATTTTCACTACCGCAAGGGAAATTTACTGCTAGGATTGAGCCTTTCGTCGCTCATGCTCGGTCTCACACTTCTTTGGTACAGTGGACTCGTTTTGCCCAAAATCGAGAAATACTCTCAAGGACCCGCCATAGAATTTTATGAAGAGATACAGGGTCAGGACGTCTACATTCATACGTTCAAATTCAAAAGTTATGCGGACTACTTCTATGCGCGAAAAATGCCTGAGAGGGAAGAGGCAAGTGATGGCGTGTGGTTACTGGAAGGTCCGATAGACAAGACGGCCTATTTCGTGACCAAAGTGAACAGAAAGCAGCAGATAGAGGAGTACCCCGAAGTTGAATTTTTGTACCAAAAGGGAGGGTTCGCCTTCTATAAGCGCACACCATGATCTGTACGCCTACACTGCTGGTAGATGAAAAAAAATGTCGGGACAACATCCGGCGAATGGCCGCCAAGGCAAGTGCGAACGAACTTATTTTCCGTCCGCACTTTAAGACCCATCAGTCGCACCAGATCGGGAACTGGTTTCGCGACGAAGGAGTGACCCAAATCACCGTGTCCTCACTCACCATGGCCAAGCATTTTGCTAATGATGGCTGGAAAGACATTACCGTGGCTTTTCCCGTGAATGTGCTGGAAATCGATACGATCAATGAGCTGTCCAGCCGATTGACGTTAAATCTGCTCGTAGAATCTGTAGAGGCAGTAGAGTTTCTGAATCAAAGAGTCAATACGAGCATTGATCTATTCATCAAAATCGACGTTGGCACGCATAGGACAGGTATTTCCACTGATGACATTCCCCAACTGAAGGCAACAATTGAACGTATTGAAAATGCCAATCTTCTAACCTTTCGTGGATTTCTGGGGCATGCCGGACACAGCTATTCTTGCAGAGGAAAAGAGGAAATCATGAACGTTCATGCGGATAGTATGAAACAGCTCGCGGCATTGAAAAACTATTTTCCAGATGCCTTGATTTCCTACGGAGATACGCCCACTTGCAGCATCGCGGATTCCTTTGAGCCTGCGGATGAACTCCGACCGGGAAATTTTGCCTTTTATGACCTGATGCAGTTACAAATTGGATCTTGTAGGCAAGAAGAAATTGCCGTGGCAATGGCCTGTCCTGTGGTAGCCAAACATCCCGAACGAAATGAAGTCGTAATTTACGGTGGCGGGGTTCATTTCTCTAAAGACCGAATCGAAGAAAATGGCCGCATTCTTTTCGGGAAAGTGGTGAAGGATGAGGGCGCTAAATGGGGAGAAATAATGGATGAAGTACGTCTCGTAAAGGTGTCTCAGGAGCATGGAATCATTCGTGCCCCAACAGATTGGATAGAGTCTGTCCAACTTGGAGATTTGGTTAAGATTCTCCCGGTACACTCGTGTTTGACGATGGATTTACTCAGAGATTTTCAGATCGTCTAGCATGAAAAAAGTAAAATGGGGAATTCTGGGGCCAGGGAAAATCGCCAGATCATTTGCGAGTGATTTTCAATTTGTAAAATCCGGTGAGCTGGTGGCCGTGGGTTCACGCTCCCCGGAAAGAGCCGTCGCTTTCGCTGATGAATTTGACATACCCAGAAGGTACGGCTCCTATGAAGGAATGCTCGCCGACCCGGACATAGATGCGATCTACATAGCCACGCCTCACAAGTTTCATTTCGAGCAAACGAAAGCCTGCCTCATAGCCGGAAAGTCCGTGCTTTGTGAAAAGCCAATCACCACCTCCCCTACACAGCTCAAAGAATTGATAAGCCTTCATGCGAGCACCGAGCACTTTCTGATGGAGGGCATGTGGACGTACTTTCTGCCTGCAATAAAAAAGGCCAAAGAATGGGTGGACAATGGATCTATCGGCACGGTAAAATCCGTGAATGCCACGTTTGGATTTGCGGCGAAGTTCGATCCCGATGGCCGTCTATTCAATCCTGAGCTGGCCGGAGGTGCCGTTTTTGACATTGGCATCTACCCGATTGCTATTGCACTTTTCTTCCTTGGGGAGCATCCCGCAGAAATAAAATCAGATGTTCACCTTGCTTCTACGGGCGTGGATGATGATGTGAAAATTGAATTGAAATACGCCAACGGATCGAGCGCTTCGTTGCATTGTTCGCTTTTAGAAAAACTCGAAAACACCGCCGAAATCATAGGTGAAAATGGACGAATAGTAATCAATGATTTCTGGATGTCTCGCGAGTGTTCACTCCACTTGAACGATGGAAGCACGTCCATCTTCAAGGACGATCGAGAAAGTCAGGGGTATGATTTTGAAATAGAGGCGGCTTGTCAGGACATACTAGCAGGAAGAAAGCAATCCGGGATTGTGGCCTTGCACTCATCAGAATCATTTCAACGCATCATTTCTATGATCCTTGCCAACAGCCTTACCGCTTCACTTTGAAAAGGTGACGCTTCATCCTGTAATATTCCGGTTCACCGGTATTCAGTTTTCAAAAGCCTCATTCTGCCGTTCATTTGATCAAACATTTAAACGATCATAACATGAAAAACACATCGGCAATACTTACCCTCGCATTACTT
>CAYORY010000133.1:0-5780 GCA_964406435.1 uncultured Roseivirgaceae bacterium
GGAAAAACTAGTGAACAAGTGGGTGCCTGATGAATAAAGTCTTTTTAATTTCTTCCATTTTTATTGCTTTGTCTTACTCAGCGATTGGCCAAGTCATTTTTGGTCAGAACAATCGATCCAGCGAACCGGCCATTAACTATGCCAGTCCCAAGGAATATGAAATAGAAGCCATTGAGGTCAAAGGAGTTGAGTTTCTGGACAACAACGCACTCATTTCCATGTCGGGACTCAGGGTGGGTGATAAGATCAAAATTCCTGGCGATGAGATCACAGAGGCTATCAAGAAACTTTGGAAGCAAGGTATAATTGGGAACGTTTCCATCTACGCCTCCAAAATAGAGGGATCAAAAATTTCACTGGTCATTGAACTCACCGAGAGACCAAGGCTATCAAGGTTTGATTTCGAAGGAATTGGAAAAAGCCTTTCAGATGAACTTGATGACAAAATCGACATCATAAGGGGAAGAGTACTTACGGATGCCGCACTGAAAAATACCGAACTTGCTATCAAGAGACATCTCGATAGCAAGGGCTATCTCAACGCTGACATTCAACTCATTCAGAGGAGAGATTCGGTTTTGCGCAATAGTGTCACCGTGATTGTGAGAATAGACAAAAAGGCTAAGGTGAAAATACGAAACATCTCCTTCGAAGGTGATGACATTTTCTCACAATCCAAGCTTCGAAAACAGCTAAAAAAGACTGGAGAAAGACCTAGAATTGGTCTCCCCATGGAGTTGCTGGGTAAAACCAAATATTTTGTGACACACCCTAAGGACTTTGTGAGTTTCGTGAGTACGAAAGATACGACGGCTAGTCCAACAGCCCTGAGTGACTACCTCAGCGAACACATGAAACTAAACTTCCTGAAGACCAGCAAGTTCGTCAAATCAGAATATGAAAATGATAAGAAAGCGCTGATCGCCTTTTATAAAACTAAGGGCTACAGAGATGCTTCCATCGAGAGCGACTCAATCTACAACTACGATGTGAGTAACATGAATATCCATTTCAGGGTAGATCCGGGTCGGAAATACTACTTCAGGAATGTGACCTGGGAAGGCAATTTTCTCTATCCTGACGAAACTCTGGATGCCATTCTTGGGATAGAAAAAGGCGATGTTTACGATCTCGAGTTAATCAATAAAAAACTGACGTTCAATCCCACCGGTGGCGTAGATATCAGCTCGTTGTATATGGACGATGGTTATCTTTTCTTCAACGTAAATCCAGTGGAAACCAAAATTGTGGGCGACTCCATTGACATGGAAATGCGAATTTATGAAGGAGCTCAGGCCACTATTGACAAGGTATACATCACCGGAAACGACAAGACGAACGACCATGTGATCATGAGGGAACTCAGAACCCTTCCGGGCGATAAATTCAGTAGAGCCCTGCTTCTAAGGACTCAAAACGAATTAAGAGGATTGGGCTACTTCGATCCTGAGCAGATAAACCCGATTCCACTACCCGACCCTGTGAGTGAAACCGTGGATATAGAATGGTCTCTTGTGGAACAATCTAATGATCAGATTCAGCTGTCGGGAGGCTGGGGTGGTGCCTTTGGTTTTGTAGGAACCGTCGGGATCACATTCAATAATTTCTCAATACGAAATATACCTCATCCAAAAAAATGGCGTGGTTTGCCAGTGGGTGATGGTCAAAAGCTTTCACTACAAGTACAAGCCAATGGCCGCCAGTATCAGAGCTATACTATTGGATTTACAGAGCCATGGTTGGGTGGTAGAAGACCAAATGCATTTGGGGTGAGTTTCAATCATGCCATAAGCCGTCAAATTAACTTCAGAGACAACACCGTTTTTGGAACACTTAAGATTACTGGCGCGAGTCTTTCCCTTGGTCGACGAGTGCAGTGGCCTGACGATTTCTTCATCGTAAGTAATTCCATCTCTTACCTGAAATACCAACTAGATGGTAGCAATCTGGGCCTTGGATTTACAGACGGTGACGCGAACAGCTGGACTTTCAACACGACCATTGCCCGGAATTCCGTTGACAATCCCATGTTCCCAAGGTCAGGATCGAATGTGAGCCTAAGCACCTCATTTACGCCTCCTTATTCTCTTTTCAACAATGTTGACTATGAAAACGCGGACAATGCCACACGATATAAGTATCTGGAATATTATAAAAGTAATTTCGACTCATGGTACTATCTGAAACTGGTGGGCGATTTGGTACTTGCCTCCAGAGCTCACTTTGGGTTGCTTGGCTCCTACAATAGCAAAGTAGGTGTTGGTCCTTTTGAGAGGTTCGAACTCGGCGGATCAGGACTAAATGGCCAAGGATTCAATCTTGGTAGGGACATAATTGGACTCAGAGGATACGAAGACAACTCCATTACTCCTATTGATACTGGTGACCCTGACGATGTGAGTGATGACCTCAGAGGAGGCACCATTTTCAATAAATTTGTGATGGAACTAAGGTACCCGATCTCTCTAGCACCTACAGCCACTATCTATGCCCTCACCTTTTATGAGAGTGGAAATAACTGGATTGATTTCAAGAGCTTCAACCCCTACAACCAAAAAAGAGCTGCAGGTATAGGCATTAGAATCTTCATGCCAGCGTTTGGTCTAATGGGACTCGATTGGGCATATGGCTTTGACACAAGCCCTGTGACTGGTCAGCGGAGTGGCCCGCAGTTTCACTTCTCCATCGGACAGCAAATACGATAATTATGAAGAAGCTATTCGTCATTATTTCCATTCTTACGGCTTTCTCTGGTTTTGGCCAGAAATTTGGATATGTGGATATGAATTACATCCTTGGACGAATGCCCGAGTACAAAGAAGCTCAGGCTGAGGTAGAGAAACTAGCCAAGGGGTGGGAGGATGAAATTCAGAAAATGTATCAGGAGGCTGAAAAAATGCAGACTGATCTGAAAGCTCAGGAAGTGTTGCTAACCAAGGAAATGTATGAGGAGAGGCAAGCAGAGATAGATAATAAATGGAAGGAAATAAAAGAGTATCAAAAGCAAATTTTCGGTTTTGAGGGTCTTTATTTCCTGAAGAAAAAAGAAACCATCAAACCTGTGCAGGACCGAGTGTTCGAAGCGGTGGAGATAGTTGCCAAAAACAATCGCCTCCAGATTGTTTTTGACAAATCAGGTGAGCTCGTGATGATCTACACGGATCCTATTCACGACTACACCGATTTTGTTTTGGAGGAATTAAAACTGGAAGAAAATACGAACGAATAAACAAACTATGAGAACTAGAATTTTACTTTTCGGCATGGTCATCGCAGCTTTTTCAGTAAGCGCCATGGCCCAAGGGTTGAAAGTCGGCTATGCTGATGCCAATTACATTTTGTCACTGATGCCTGAGTCCAAGCAAGTGCAGGCGGATTTGACTTCACATGAAAAGATGATCCAATCGCAGCTTGAAGCTAAGTACAAGGATTATCAAACCAAACTTGGTAATTACCAAAATGGTGCAGCGACTATGGATGACCTCATCCGCAAGGACAAGGAACAAGAGCTAATCGCCTTGCAGCAGTCTATTCAGCAGTTTGAGAGTGAGGCTCAAAACTCAATCGTCAAAAAGCAATCAGACTTGTTGCAACCTCTTTTCACAAAAATTGGTAAAGCGATCACTGCGGTAGCTGAAGAAAACAACTATGATTTCATCTTCAGTGCTGGTGCACAGGGGGTAGATATACTTCTGTATGCCAAGCAGGACAAAGACGCAACTAATCTGGTTTTAGCCAAATTAGGTATCGATCCTCCCGCTGGGAATTAAATGATATTAAAAATTATCAAAGCCATCCTGCATGAAAGCGGGATGGCTTTTTTTATGCGATAATTATTCCAAGCACCAGGCCGCCAAGAATAATAAACGGCGTGGGAATTCTTGTAAAGAACAGGGTCAGAGCCGTACCTATCATGAGGAAATAATTCAGATTGGTACCCTCCATAGGCGCATAGATCAAGAAAGTAGCAGCTATCACCATTCCCGAACTCACCGCGTGCACCCCTTCCAGTGAGGCTCTTACCACTCGGTATTTTTTCATTTGATCCCAAAAGCGGATGACAAAGAATATAAGAAATGTGCCCGGTAAGAATATTCCGATAGCGGATACGGCCGCTCCCATTATTTGTCCGCTAAGTCCCGCATCCCGCATGCCTAAGGCACCAACATACGCACTAAAAGAAAAAGTAGGACCGGGAATGGCCTGAACAAATCCATAGCCCGATATGAACTCCTCCGAAGAAAGGAATTTCTTGAACTCCACAAACTCAGTGTACAGAAGAGGCACCAACACCTGACCTCCTCCAAAAATCAAACTCCCGTTCCGGTAGAAATTCTCAAAAAGCAGAACCAATCGCGACTGGAATATCCCTCCGACAAGTGCCGCCACCACAAATACACTAGCCCAAAGAATGAAATTGGCCCATTTGACCTTAAATCCATCTTTCTCTTCTCGGGGATGCTGCTTGTAATCCAAAGCAGTCATCACGCCCCCTAGGATCAGAAACACTGGTAGCAAAAAAGGAGACGGCATATAGAAAGATCCCAGGGCTGCCAGAATCATGAGAAAAAAGCCACGATTGGTATTGATCACCTTACTTGCAATTTTGTAGGCTGAGTAGGCCACAATTCCCACCGCCATCGGTTGAATGAACCTCAAAAAATCCAAAGAGATGTCTAACTCCTGGAACTGAACGACCAGAATGGCGGCCATTGTCATGATTGTTACGGCTGGCAGCATCCATATCAATAGCGTCAAATACGCAAGATTTGGCCCCCCTATTCGAAAACCGACTGCCGTTATGGTTTGCGTGGAGGTAGGTCCAGGCAGTATCTGACAAAGCGCAAATAATTCAATCAACTCTTCTTCACTCAGGTACCCTCTCTTACCAACCAGTAGGTCTATAAACATGGCAATGTGTCCCTGAGGCCCACCAAAACCTGTTACAGAAAGAAGTGCAACGTCCCTTAAGAAAATGAAGTACCTGACTCTGCGAATGGTCATTTTGCCAAGCCTATTTCCTTCAATCGTTGATGCAGAAACTCACCAGCCGTGATGTCATCAAAGCCTTTTGGGTTTTCGCCCGTCACGCAATTCTCCAGGCAGGTCAGGTCCATTTCCGACACAGGATGCATAAAGAATGGAATGGAGTAGCGGGATGTTCCCATCTTATCCCTCGGTGGATTAACCACCCGATGAATGGTAGACTTCAGTTTATTGTTGGTGTGTCGCTCAAGCATGTCTCCTACGTTCACCACGATCTGATCTGGCAAGGCGGTGATCGGTATCCACTGCCCGTCTCTTCTCAGCACTTGCAAACCATCCGCACTTGCGCCCATCAAAAGTGTGATTAGGTTAATGTCTCCATGCTCTGCAGCCCGCACCGCATCGGCCGGTATTTCGTCAGGGTTTTCTATTGGGAAATAATGAATAGGCCGAAGAATGCTATTGCCTGTCCTGATTTTCTCATCAAAATAGTGCTCCTCCAGCCCCAGATGAATGGCTATTGCCCGGAGCATTTCCATCCCGGCGTTTTGCAATGTGTCATATGCTTCGCTCGCATACTTCTCCAAATCCGGTGCTTCTTCAGGCCAAATGTTATCAGGATAATCAGGCGCCATTCTTTCTTTTGGCTGTCCCACATGAAAAAACTCCTTCAAGTCTCCCGTATTCCTGCCCTTTGCGCGTTCCTTTCCTTTACTAATGTAACCCCTTTGGCCCATCAAATCCGGCCTCTCCTATTTCTGCTTGATTTCGTCCGGCAATTGAAAAAAGTCCTT
>CAYORY010000134.1:0-5719 GCA_964406435.1 uncultured Roseivirgaceae bacterium
AGGATATTAAGGAGATTGCAGACGATGTGCTGAACCACAGAATCCTACTAAATTATGAAGCGGAGGCCGATAATGTGACTACTCACGACATCATCAGTTCATTATTGACCAAGGTCCAGATTAGCAAGTAGGTTCATAATTATTTAACAATTATGTAATACCCTTCGACTGCTACCCCATGTCGAATAAAAAGAGATTTGCGCCTATTTTAAAATCGGAGTTAATCAAGCATTCCAATGAGGCCAATCTTATCACTTGCTTTTCTTTTATTCAGTGTATTAGTTTTTTCTCAAACTATCAAAGGTAAAATCACAGATGGTGTCGATAGCCAGCCTTTGCCTTTTGTAACAGTGCAAATTGAAGGAACCACGACCGGATCGGTGGCGGACATGGACGGAAACTTTGTGATAAAAGTTGCACCAGGTACCTACACCCTCATTGCGTCATCGGTAGGGTATGAGACTCAGAGATTCGAAAATCTCACGGTGGGTGCTCAGGGCATGACGCTGGACATAGTGATGAGCCCTGAAGAAAAGACTCTCGAAGGTGTGGTGGTGACAGCCAAGAAACTCCAAGATACGGAAGGAGCGGTTATCGAAGAGGTAAAGAAAGCTGAAGAGGTGGTGAACGCAGTATCATCGGAAGAAATTTCAAAAACGGAAGCATCGGATGCAGGAGAAGTTGTGAGCCGAATACCGGGCATTACATTAATTGACGGAAAGTTTATCATTGTCAGAGGTCTCAATCAGCGTTTTAATAATGTGAAATTAAATGGGGCTCCAATGCCAAGTACAGATCCAAGTACTCGCGCATTCTCCTTTGACATCATTCCAAGTAGTATTATTGAGTCGGTATCTGTTTATAAATCTTTTTCTCCGTCCTTGGCTGGGGAGGTAGCAGGTGCAGCAATAAATATCAATACAAAAAATTTCGTGGATGAGAACTACGATAAACTGGGAGTGAAAGTAGGATATAGAGTTGGCACTACCTTTTCGAGTTCATTTTCCGACCCTTCCAGATCCGCTGGTGACTGGTTTACTTTTGGCAAAGGGGCGAGAGAGTGGGGTTCAGAGGTACAGGGATCAGTAGTAGATTCCAGAACAAATCCATCACTTAATGCTCAACAGGCGACCTCATTCGACAACACCGATTTTTTCGGAAAATCATTTACCGCAATGCCTGATTTTGGCGTTTCCTATGGTTTAGGTCGATTAATTCCTGTCGGTGACAAGGAGCTTTCTTTCACTGGGGCAATGTCTTTGAGCAACAGCATCAAAACGGTCGAATACGAACGAGCCAGATACAGCATTTTTGGTGATAATCAGGCACCAGCGAATTTTACTGAAGAGTCCAACGATTTTAATACAGTAAGGAAGGCCAGGCTGATGGCAATGGCGAATTTCGCCTATGAAGTATCTGACGTATTAGACCTTACCTTTCAAAACCTTTATAACCGAATCGGTTCATCCAATGTGCTGAACCGGGACATCTCAAATCAGGATCAAGGGCAGGATCGTTTGGTCGAGAGTATAGATTATCTTGATGAAACACTCCTGTCGTCGCAACTTGGAGCGACTTGGCAGTTGAACAACTACAGAGATCGCATTTCTACAGTTCTTGGTTTTTCGCAGACCAAGTACGATCAGCCCAATAGAAGAGCATACTACCGATTCAAGGGACTTGGTGTGGATGAACCCTACAACTTCCTGCTGCCCAACCTTGGTGCTGCGTTGATAGGCACCACCCGATTCTCTTCACTGATGAACGAAAATTCGTTCTCGCTGAGTGCAGATTATACACATCAATTTGGTGAGGAATTCGATGAGCAAGGACGTGAGCGTCAGAACATATCTGTGCAGATTGGTACCTTCGGCGAGTATCGCTCCAGAGAGTTTAATGCCCGTAACCTCGGATATGGAGCAGCATCTATTGGCGGTGGCAACCCCGGTGAATTCGTTGGCGATGGCTTGCAGCCCGAGGATATATTTCTGGATCAAAACTTCTTTGTAAGTGATGGCTCGCAAAGAGGAATTGTCATTGATGAAAAAACGCAAAGTGTGGACAGGTACGAGGCTTTCAGCCAGACCCTGGCCGCATACATGTCATTTATGATTCCAGTAGAAAAATGGACCTTTAATTTGGGAGGACGTTTTGAAACCAATACGCAGAACATCACGGGAGCCGAAGATCAGCAAAGTGCGTTCGGCACGCTGGATCGTGACTTGCAAAACGATAATTTCTTGCCATTTGCCAATGTGGCCTACAGGTTCAATGACAAATGGCAGATGAGGGCAGCCTACTCCTCTACGGTAAACAGGCCTGAGCTGAGGGAGTTGGCACCATTCGCGTACTATGATTTTGATAAAGCCACAAGTGCTAAAGGTAACCCTGATTTGGAACAGAGCAATATTCAAAATATGGATCTGAGACTGGAACTATACCCAGGGGCAGCTGAGCTTATAAGCCTTGGAGCATTCTACAAATCTTTCACTAATCCAATAGAATTTGTAAACATTAGTGTGAATGATGAATTTCAGACGGTCAACAATAAAAGTGCGATAGCCTATGGAGTTGAATTGGAAATCAGAAAGGATTTGAGTTTTATATCTGATGGACCAGTACTTGGAAACACATCATTCCTCCTCAACGCCGCTTGGATCAAGAGCGAAACCAAGTTAGCCAGACAAAATGCCATCGCAGTAAATGAGAATCGTCCTTTGGGTGGACAGAGCCCCTACGTAATTAACTCCGGTTTGTACTATGCCAATCCGGAATCGGGATGGTCAGTCAATGTGAATTACAATACATATGGCAAAAGGATTGTCGTAGTGGAGGGGGGTTCTGACAGACCACCAATTTATGAACTACCACGTCAACTTATCGATGTTTCTATCGCCAAGAATCTCCCCAATGATTGGGAGGTGAAGCTATCCGCCACCAATATTCTAAATGCAGAATACAGGTTCTACTTCGATGGTGATTTTGACGAGAAAATTGACATCAATGAAGGCATTCCGGTTACCGATCAAACGTCTCCTTTATTTCAGCGTTACGAGGAAGGTCAGAAAATTGAGATTGCTTTCACCAAAAGGTTCTGAGTCAAACGCAACCAAAAGTTAACAAACGTAACCCTGGGCTAACAATTACTAAACACTCAGGAGGCAATTTGATTAACTATTGGTAATAGCACGTTAACCACCTGACAATCAGGCCTGCCTACCTTCGCTAAAAATTATAAAACTACAATTAGACATGAAAATGCTTAAAAATTTTACACTAATTAGTGCGATGCTCGCAGTGATTGTTCTTTCTTCCTGCGGTGGAGAAGAAACTACAACTATCATTGAGGAGGTTTTCGAAGTTGATGCTGACGTAGAACTATCTGGAACTATCAGCGCTCAAACGTTGACTGCTGACAAAACTTACAAGCTTCTTGATATTGTTAGCATCACTTCAGGTGAATTGGAAATCGAAGCTGGAACGGTAATTTATGGAGCAGAGGGTTCTGCTTTGGTTATCGGAAAAGGAGCTACCATCGATGCGGTAGGTACAGCTTCTAACCCTATCATCATGACTTCTGCTAAGCTTCCTGACCTTAGAGCTACTGGCGATTGGGCTGGATTGGTTATAGTTGGAAACTCTGCTACAGGTGGAATCAAGTCTCCAGTTGAAGGTTTTCCTTCGTCTGCTGGTTCTTTGGTACAATTTGGTTCTGATGCCGGAATCACTACTGATGGAGCAGGTTCAGGTACAGTATCTTACGTTCGTATCGAGTATGCAGGCTTTGAATTAACTCCTAACAATGAAATCAATTCATTGACTCTGGGTGGTGTAGTTGGAGAAGGAACTACCATCGATCATGTTCATATTCATGCTGCCAAGGATGACGGAGTTGAGGCTTTCGGAGGCGATGTTGATCTTACATACATGGTTTTCACGCAGACTCAGGATGATGATTACGATTTAGATGATTCTTACTCAGGAAATGTTCAATACGGTATCGTTTGGAGAAATGCTAAAGTAACCGACCAGTCTGGTTCTTCTGGACTTGAGTCTGGGGACAAAGGCACCCAAGCTTACTCTCTATCTAATGTTACTTTCCTTGGACCTTTGATGCAAAGTGGTGACGTGGCAGGTATTAACTACGGTGTACAGTTGAAAGGAGCATCAGCAGTTTCAATAGATAACAATATCTTCATAGGATGGCCAGAAGTGACCGAGGGAGAAAAGGATAACGAATTCGGAGCTGAAGGCGTTGAATCTACTGCTTTAGTTTCATTCGACAACAACTGGATTGTTGGTGGATTTGAAGGTGACTCTGAGCAAGGCGAGTCTGATCACTTCTACTCTATGCAAACAGATTACGCTAGCGAAGGGGGTTATACTACTTTGTTTGGTTCTACTTCAGGCGTAGATGATTACAGCTTTGCAGCTTTCAGTGCAGTAGCAGCTATCACTCCTACACTCCCTGCGAGAACGGATGGAATTATCATAGAAGGACCTTCATTTGATCTATCTGCAGCTGGAGCCACTGTTGGAACGGGCTGGAACTATACTTCTGGATGGATCTTGTTTGACGATACTTCAGTAGATTACTAAGAATCACAAGAATATTAAATTTGACCAGTGGGTACTGCCCACTGGTTTTTTTTTGACAATTTGGATATGCGAAGCGCTACGTTAATCATAGTTCTATTACTTCTTTCGGCATGTGGTCGGTCTTACACTTTTGAAGATCACATTGATCAGGGAAAATACCCTCACATCATGGAGCAGTTGGTCACCAGAATCGAGAAGCGTTTCACCGGAAAGGACACCCTCAGGCAAGCTTCTATGGATGCGGTATGGGCAGATAGCTGCTACATTCACGCACTTACCAAAAAAGAAGATCGATACTATTTTCTCTACATCCAAAAAGATGTTTATTCAGCACGCGATGATGCACGTGCAGTTATTGGAAGTTTTAAGATGGACGAAAACGACTCACTTGTCAGCGTATATCAGGATTACATTACGTATAGAACGAATACCTCCATTGCAGAAAATAACGGTCAGTTATTTCTGGAAAAGCATCTAGAAGGAAAGACTTTGAGTGAATACATAAACAAAAGGGGGTTGATTCAGTGGCCTAATAAGATGGTTTGGTTCAACTACCAAACGGAGAAATGGGAGTGGTGATTAAATTTCCTTTATTCGCTCAATAAGCACTCTCCTTTTACCCACAAAGACCATCCAATCCTCCCACGACGCAGGATCTGATTTCCCAAAGGATTCTTCCAAATCCTTCAACTGCCCTTCCAGAAATCTCAGGTAATACCACCGCTTAAAATCCAGCAACATAGCTTCTGCCTGATCCTGATATTTCGCTTTTTCCTCCTTGCTCACCTCGCCGAGCTTTAGACCAAGTTTGAACCACACGGGCTTTCCTTCTTTTTCTTCTACCTGAGTGTAAATAACCACGGCACGGGAATTATCCGTCGCAGGAATTGTTACCTCGTAGTGCGTTCGCTGATTCTGCGGCAAGGCAAAATTTTTAGCATATTTCCACCAACCCAGATTCACCTCCTCAGCGGAGAAATCGAAGTAGGTCACGAACCCTGACAGTTTTTCCTCAGGCAATTCAAGAGTGGAAAGACTTATTTTTTTGTCAAAATTCTGCCCCGATAGAACTACCGAAACAAGAGTAAATGAGAGAACTAAGAATTGTCTAATATTGATC
>CAYORY010000135.1:0-5645 GCA_964406435.1 uncultured Roseivirgaceae bacterium
AAAAAGCTCAGTCAGGCACGTTTGCTTTGACCAACGCTACGGTGGAAACCATTACAAATGGCACCCTGCAAAACGCCACCGTAGTGATCGTAGATGGAAAAATTAGTGCAGTGGGAACGAATGTAGTAGCCCCTGCCGGAGCAACCGTGGTAGACTGCTCAGGATTGACCATATATCCCGGTTTGATTGATGGAGGAACCAGACTAGGCCTTTCTGAAGTGGGCTCTGATCCAAGAACGAGAGATTTCAATGAAATCGGCGAGGTGATCCCACATATTCAGGCTTTGACCGCCGTGAATCCTAACTCGGTACTGATCCCGGTCACACGGGTGAGTGGTGTGACCACTGCTCTTGCCGTGCCCACTGGCGGTTTGTTTTCTGGTACGGCCGCATTGATCAATCTGCATGGCTACACCCCTGATCAGATGTACGCCGGATTCAAAGGTGTGGTGATGAATTTTCCTACCACTGGTCGGAGAGGAAGGTGGGATCGCAGAACGGATGAAGAAATAGAGAAGGAAGTTAAGAAGGCTTTGGACAAAGTGAATGACGTATATGATAAGGCCATTCAATACCACAAAATAGACTCTGCTACCGGCGGAAAGGCTCAGGATTATTATCCTGAAATGGAGGCGCTGCTTCCTGTGGTGCGTGGTGAAATGAAGCTTTTGGTAAATGTGAATGCCTCCAAGGATATCCTTGCGTTTTTAGAGTGGATGAAGGATAAGAAACTAGACGTAGTGATTTGTGGAGCCTCGGAGGGCTGGAGAGTAGCCGATAAGATTGCAGAAGCGGGGATTCCGGTCATTACAGGCCCTGTATTGGGCATGCCAAATAGAGACTATGACAAGTACGACAAACCCTACGCCAATGCCGGCTTAATGGCTGAGGCAGGAGTGAAGGTGGCGATCAAAACGGATGAAACCGAGAACGTGAGGAATCTTCCGTTCAACGCCGGTTTTGCTGCTGCCTATGGTATGGGCAGGGAGGAAGCACTACGAGCGATTACCATCGTCCCGGCTGAGATTTTTGGGGTTGCGGATGAGCTAGGCTCAATAGAGACTGGAAAAGTCGCCAATCTATTCATCACCACTGGTGATCCATTTGAAACGAAGACGAAGGTTTTGCATGTCTTTATTGGAGGTTGGAAAATTCCAATGGAGAGCAGGCATACATTGCTCTACGAAGAATTTCTTCAGCGTTCGCCCTCAGCAGACTAAGCTTTGGCAAGACGAATATAGAAAGTCGTTCCTTTTCCAAGAATGGTGCGGTAGCTCACTGCACCATTCATCATTTCGGTGAAGCTTTTCACAATGGACAGACCCAGTCCGGTGGAAGGCTCTCCGCCGGTTGATTGTGCACTTAGCCGCTGGTATTTGCGAAAGATATTTCGCTCATCTTCCGGAGTGAAGCCGGGCCCTTGATCCACCACACAGATCACCACTCTGTCGCCTTCATCTTCTGTGTCGAACTGTATGGCCGTTCCGGGCATTGAAAATTTCAACGCATTGGAGACCAGATTTTCAATGATCTGAATTAAATAGACACGATCGGCTTTCACTTTGAAAGACGTGTTTTTTGAAATATCCTGAATGGTGATCAGCTTCTTAGCAGCATGTTCTTTGAAATCTTTCTGTACACTGCTGAACACATCGCTCAGTGCAACCGCTTCCATTTTGATGTTCATCTTGCCCGATTCTATGGCATCCACATCCAGGATTTTACCGATCATCTGCCTCAATCGTTCGGATGCTTGTGCCATGTATCCGATCATTTCTTTTTCTTCTGGGGGCATCTTTTCATTTTCCATCATCAATCTTGAGAAGCCAAGAATTTGTGCGATGGGAGCCCTTAGGTCATGAGCTAGGACCTTGATCAGGTTGTTTTTTTCGCTGTTCAGGTCTTCCAGTTTTTGATTTCGCTCCTCTATCAATGCTTGTTTCTCCTCGATCGCTTCAGCCGCTTTGTGCCTGATGGTGGATCGGATGACCAGAATGGACGCCACGAATATCACCAGTATTACACCAGCTATGAGTGCATTTCTCAGGTCTTTATCTTTTTGGGCCTGCACGGTAGCACTAAGAATTTCCTCGTATCGTAGTTCCACCTCTTCGGTAAGGATCGCTATTTCTTCGAAAGGCCCGATTTCGGCTGATTTTGAAATTCGATCAATCAAATCATTCACATTTTTTCCCATGTATTTGTCGATCAATTCTTCTCGAGTTTTGTAGTATCGATCACTTTCAAAATACTCTTCAACGGGTTTCTTCCAGTCAGATGCCAGAGGATAAATCATGCCCAGTCCTTCGAGCTTCAATGGGTAGAAGACCTGTCTTTTTATGTTTGGAGAGCGCGGAACCGCACTTAGAAAATTGGGGAGATCGGAGTAGCCGAATGCATTTTCCATGTCCTCTATTTTCTCAATGATAGCTCCTCCATTGTCTACATACTGGATGTCGAAGTTGATTTTCAACTTGTCTTTCAGACGCAGCAAACCTTGCTCCAGCGTGGTGTTTTCGATGGTCACTGCTGTTAGCCCATCAAATGTTTCCTTAAAATCTTCATTTGTTCTGACGATGGGTATGTTGCCGCTGGACACGAGCACAGAAATGTCAGGGAAGTAGGCAGGAGAGAAGTTGAATACTTCTTTACGCTGTGAGGTGATAGATATGGAGGACACCCCAAATGTGCCATCCTGACCCTGCGTCACGATATCCATGACTTGCGAGAAATTATCAGTACGATTCCAATTTGCTTGGATGTTTACGTTGTAAGTATCTCTAAGAAATTGGATGAAATCCTCTCCGATTTCATGCTCCACTCCATCCATTACGTCGATGGATTGGTCCAACATGGTGTTGTTGGGGAACCAATAAAACTGGACAGTGCCTGAGCCATTTTGTAAAATTTCTTGCCACGAATCACCAGATTGAGAAGAGGCTACCTGAGCGAAAAGGCAGACTGCCAATAGCAGCATTGGCCGTAACCCGAGAAATAGCCTAAAATCCATAGCACATTAAAGGTAGTGAAAGGGAATCAATGGAGGCGTAAAAAAAAGCCATCCCGACTATTCGGGATGGCTTTTTTAGTAATCCTAACTTCTTACAAATGAATCACTTCATCGTAAGCTGCGGCTGCAGCTTCCATCACTGCCTCACTCATGGTAGGGTGTGGGTGCACCGTCTTGATGATGTCGTGCCCTGTGGTTTCAAGTTTCCTGGCGGCTACTGCCTCAGCGATCATCTCGGTCACATTGAAGCCAATCATGTGTGCTCCCAGCCACTCGCCATACTTCGCGTCGAAGATCACTTTCACAAAACCATCAGATGCTCCGGCGGCTTTTGCTTTACCTGAAGCTGAGAACGGGAACTTGCCCACTTTGATTTCGTACCCTGCCTCTTTAGCGGCTTTTTCGGTATATCCCACGGATGCAATCTCTGGTGAGCAGTAGGTACAGCCCGGGATGTTGTTATAATCCAATGGCTCCACATGCATTCCCTTGATTTTCTCTACACAGATTATTCCTTCTGCCGAAGCTACGTGCGCAAGGGCCTGGCCCTTCACAATATCTCCGATAGCATAAACACCATCAATGTTGGTCTTGTAGTAATCATCCACCAGCACTTTTCCTTTCTCGGTTTTCACTCCCACTTCCTCAAGTCCGAGTTTCTCAATATTGGTAGCTACCCCGACTGCCGAAAGTACAATGTCGCAATCGATTTGCTCTTCGCCCTTTTTAGTTTTCACTGTCACTTTGCAGCCTGTTCCTTTCGTGTCTACTTTGGTCACCTCAGCACTGGTCATCACATTCATGCCTGATTTCTTAAAGGTTCGCTCCAGTTGCTTGCTTATTTCTTCGTCTTCTACTGGCACTATTCTATCCATGAATTCGACAATGGTCACTTCAGTGCCAAGGGTGCTGTAGAAGTAGGCAAATTCCACCCCGATGGCGCCAGAACCCACCACGACCATTTTCTTAGGTTGCTTCGGGAGCACCATGGCTTCACGGTATCCAATTATTTTTTTGCCATCAATAGGCATAGTCGGTAGCTCTCGGGATCTACCGCCAGTAGCCAGGATGATATGATCTGCATCATACACGGCCACTTTTCCATCAGCTCCTTTCACTTCCACTTTCTTCCCCTTCTTCAAAGTGCCATGTCCTTCGATATGATCTATTTTGTTCTTTTTGAAAAGGAACTGAATCCCCTTGCTCATACCGCCAGCTACCTCTCTGCTTCGCTTCACCATCCCTTCAAAATCGGCTTTGGCACCTTTAACTTCCACTCCGTAATCTGCCGCATGATTGATGTAATCGAAAACCTGAGCACTTTTCAATAGCGCTTTAGTGGGGATACAACCCCAGTTAAGACAGATTCCGCCCAATTCGGCTCTTTCCACCACACCCACTTTCATTCCCAGCTGAGAAGCACGAATAGCAGCGACGTACCCGCCAGGTCCACTTCCGATTACAATTAGATCATATTTAGCCATGCTTGTTGATTTTTTGTTCTGCGAGCAAAGATAATGTCCAAGTCAGTTTGTAAAGGCGAATACTTAGCCAAAAGCAAAATGCCTAATTAAATTAGGTACCATGCCAGAACCAGACGTTTTTTGCCGTGCGAAAGACCGAATACGCAACAAAAAGCATAACAGGTAAAACCATCCAAATTTTGCTGGACCAGCTTTGCTCACACAGCTTCCGAAAGATCAGAAAGAACAAAAAAGGATAGAAAAGGGCAAAATATCGCTCCATGTCGGCTAGCAGAAGATCGGCTTTAGTGGCTACTATCATCATGAGAACGACAGGGATAATTTCGATATACCGATGTTCTGCCTTTTCCAGTTTCAATTGGTAGAGCAGGAAGGAGAAAGTAAGAACACAAATACCAATCGAAAGAAAAACAGGAACGGGGGCCGGCTCCAACCAGTGAATCAACGTCTGCCCAATCCAATTCAAATTCTGTGATACGTCCAGCCCGGTAGCGTGATCCAGCCTCGACAAGTCACCTCGAATCGAGTAAGATTTTAATTGCCAAAGGATGAAAAAGAGAATTGCGGGAATATAAACGAGAGCCTTGCGAAGTGATTTTTCTTTCCAGAATGTGACCAGTGCAAACCCAAGCACCAAGCCAATCCCAAGATGCTTCAGCGCCACCATACCTACCAGCAGAAGCATAGAAAGTCCTACATTGATTCCGGGATTACTCCGGGGGTGCACCTGCAAATACAGAAAGCCTAGCACCAACATCATAAAGACCGATTCGGTCCAAACGAAATTATGAACCATGAAAACTGGTGTAGAGAAAAGGACAATGGTGGCAAAGGAGATTTGATAGAAATGGTTTTCAATCTTTTCAACCAGCAGTTTGTACAGAAGAAACATAGAGACTGTCCAGCACACCACATTAAAAATGGAAATCAAGATGAGGTTGTTCTGAAGTACCCACAGCAGGATAGGGTAGAGCGGTGGCTTGGACCCAAATGACTGCTGGTTGAAGCCTTCCCTCGCTAAATTTTCGGACAACCGAAGGTATAGGTGGCTGTCGTAAGTAAGGCCAATGTTTGGGAAAATTCCGACAAGGAGAAGTGCCAGAGCAGCCAATCCAATAACTAAAATTATTCTATCATTGCCCTTCATAGAC